>USBC01000127.1 GCA_900552845.1 uncultured Oscillospiraceae bacterium
TCACTACCGTAGCGGTACTGCTGGCTCGCATCTCCCGCTTCGTCACCTATTTCCGCCGTTAACATCCGCATAAAATCATTCATAATCTTAACAGCCAGTTTATTGGTGGTTTTGACAGCCCATAGCAAAGGTCCGTTTTGGCTTTTATGCCAAGACGGACTTTTGCATTTCAAACTAAAAAAAGCTCGGAAAGACCGTCTGTTGAGGAATTCCTCTTCTGTTTCTTTCACGGAGAGATTTTTTGCTCTCTTTTTCATATAGCAACTTTCTTTTAATTCATGGCAGAAAAATCAAGCTCCAACCAAATGTAAATCGCGGATTAGCATCTGTACTGCATATAACGCACGCGACCCTCCCAAAGAGTGTGCAATAATCAGACCAACACGGGGAAACCGCGTGAACAAGCCATTTCCGCAAATCCAAAATTTCTACATGACCAGCAAAATTGCGGAAACTAAAAAACAGGGGTAAAATTGCGCAACTACATATGTGTAAATGAGCGTCATTTGGAACAGCCGTCTAAATACTTTTTTGTGAAAAGGATTGGTTTTCAATTGCGATAAGCGTGATTTGCGTGTACACGTTGTCTGGTGAAAGAACGGCATGGAACAACTTGCACTGTTGTGATATAATAATTTTGAATGAGATTGAAAGTTGGTGAGAACATGAAGTACAAAGTTGCGATCTGCGATGACGCCGATACGGACAGACAATATATTATGAACATGGTGCGTACTTGGGCTTTGTCCGCTGGACATGTGGTGCATATCGACGACTTCCCATCTGCCGAGAGCTTCCTGTTCCACTATGCTGAGGAAAGCGACTATGACATTCTCCTACTGGATATTGAAATGGGCGCCATGGACGGCGTCACGATGGCAAAAGAGCTTCGCAAAAGCAACGACACAGTGCAGATCATTTTCATCACCGGCTACTCCGATTACATTTCAGAGGGCTACGAAGTGGCGGCGCTCCACTATCTGATGAAGCCGGTAAAGGAGGAAAAGCTCCGCTCGGTGTTGGACCGCGCTGCAGAGAAGCTGGCGAAGAACGAACGGGTTTTGAATTTCGAGGTCAGCGGCGAAATGGTGCGTATGCCGATCTATCAAATCCGCTATGCAGATGTGCTTGGCAACTATGTGACTGTTCATGCGCTGGCAGATGTGACAGTGAAAATGACATTGGGAGAGCTTGAAAAGCAGCTTGATGAGCGGTTTTACCGTGTGGGGCGTTCTGTGCTCGTAAATCTGACGCAGATCAGTCGTGTCACCAAGACGGAGATCCGGCTAAGTGACGGAACAGGTATTCCGCTGCCGCGGGGCGCATATGAGGGCGTCAACCGGGCGATTATCAACATGAGGTAAGGCATATGGGCTTGTTTTCAAAGAAGATCGAAAAGCAGATCGCCTCCTACCAGCAGGAGCTGATCGAAACACATTACCGGGAAGTGGATAATATGTACCGCCAGATCCGCGGCTGGCGGCACGACTATCGAAATCATATCCAGACCATGAAGGCCTATGCCGCTGCGCAGGACTGGGATTCCGTCAAAAACTATCTGGATCTGCTGGATACTGACCTGCAAACTGTGGACACGGTCATCAAGACCGGCAATCCCATGACCGATGCCATTCTCAATTCCAAAATCTCGCTTGCAAAGGCGAAGGGCATTGAAGTTGTGGCTGATGCGCACATTCCCGTCAAGCTGAAGTCCTCGGAAATTGATCTCTGCTGCATTCTCGGAAATCTCTTTGACAATGCCATCGAAGCCAGCATGAAGCTGCCGGAGGATCAACGCCTTATCCGGGTGTATATGGATATGAAAAATACGCAGCTCTACATTTCCTTCACCAATTTTACCGCCGGAAATAAGCTGCCGAAGGAGGGCAAGCTGTTCCGCAGCACCAAGGGCGAAGGTCATGGCTTCGGACTCGTGCGCATCGATGCCATCGTGGAGCGGCTGGACGGATATATCAGCCGCAACAGCGAGGACGGTGCGTTCACCACCGAAATACTGCTTCCGCAGGTATGAGAATTGCAATTCATCACCCAAAAACAGCGATTCGTCCCCGAAATCAACCGGGGACGATTTGTTTCTGCTATGCTATGCTCGTGAGGTGAGGCAAAATGAAAACCAAAGAAAAGCCCAAACATAACACCCTTCAAAATGTCGGGTGGATGGTAAATATCGCATGGAAGAACGGAAAACGAACGCTCCTGTTCTGCCTGCTGACCGCTGCACTGGAGGTCCTTCTGAATTTGGTGCAGCTATACATTGCGCCGGAGGTTCTTGCCAAGGTGGAGCAGCGGGTGCCCGTACGGGAACTGCTGGTGACCATCGGCATATTCACTGCCGCATTGTTCCTGATTCAGGGCTTTAAGGAGTATATCAAGCAAAATACGCTGTCTCCACGTATAGATGTCCGCTCCGCGATCGTCGGAATGATTGCGAATAAGTCCATCTGCACCTCGTATCCCAACACGCTGGAGGAGAACTTTGTAAAGCTCCGTGAAAAAGCACACTTCTCCTGCAGCGGAAACGATCAAGCTGCAGAGCACATTTGGGAAACACTGACGATGCTTCTCAAGAATGTGGGCGGTCTGCTGGTGTACCTGACGATTCTCTCCCGCATCGACACGGTGCTTCTGCTGGTGGTCATTGCGACCTGCGTGACCGGCTTTCTTGTTTCCCGATCCGCAAACAACTGGCATTATCGGCACCGGGAGGAGGAAGAAACCTATTTTCAGAAGAGTCACTACATTCGCACCAAAGCAGAATCGGTGGAGTTTGCAAAAGATATCCGTATCTTCGGGCTTCAAAACTGGCTGTCGGAATTATTGGATCAGGTTCATAATCTATATCTGGATTTCAGCCTGCGGTATGAACGGGTGGCGGTGCTGGCAGACATTACGGAGGCGGTGCTGACCATGGTCCGCAACGGTATCGCCTATGTATATCTGATCCGCATGGCGCTCAATGACGGCCTGCGTGTTTCCGAGTTCCTGCTGTACTTCACGGCGGTCTCCACATTTACCGAGTGGGTCATGGGTATTCTTCGAGAGATGAGTACATTGCAGAAGGAAAGCCTTGATATTTCCCGCATTCGTGAGTTTTTGGACTATCCGGAGCCTTTTAAATTTGAAAGCGGGGAAGAAATACCAAAAGCGGAAAGCTACGAGCTGAAGCTGAAAAATGTTTCCTTCCGTTATCCGGGTGCAGCTGCCGATACCATTCACGATCTGAGCCTGACCGTGCATCAGGGAGAAAAGCTTGCGATCGTGGGCTTGAACGGCGCCGGCAAGACGACTCTTGTGAAGCTGCTGTGTGGGCTGTTGGATCCCACGCAGGGTGCGGTGCTGCTCAATGGGAAGGATATCCGGGCGTTTGACCGCAAGAAGTATTACGCGCTGTTCAGCGCCGTCTTTCAGGAGTTCTCCGTGCTGGATGTGACCATTGCGGAGCAGATTGCCCAGACAGCGGAGAATATCGACTATGACCGGATCACAGACTGCGTGGAGAAGGCCGGATTGACCTCCATGATAGAGAAGCTGCCAGAGGGCTTGCAGACACACATGGGGCGGGAGGTCTATCTGGACGGCGTACTGTTTTCCGGCGGCCAGATGCAGCGGCTGATGCTGGCGCGGGCGCTGTATAAAAACGGGCCGATCCTGCTGCTGGACGAACCCACCGCTGCGCTTGATCCCATTGCCGAAAATGACATCTATATGAAATATAACGATATGACCGCGGGCAAGACCTCTGTGTTTATCTCTCACCGGTTGGCGTCCACCCGCTTCTGTGACCGCATCATCTTTATTGCAGACGGGAATATCGCAGAGGAAGGCACCCATGAGAGCCTGTTGGCACGGGGCGGGGCGTATGCAAAGCTCTTTGAAGTCCAAAGCCGCTATTATCAGGAAGGGAAGGCGTTCTGAATATGAAGGAAAAAGTAACGATGCGCCGTGCCGCTGCAACGCATCTGCGCGCCATCAAGGAACTGCATAGTGTAACGCCGCGGTTTTTCCCGGTTTTGACCCTGTACTGCCTGTTCGGTGCAATTACACCTTATGTGACCGTTTTCTTCTCGGCAAGGATTCTGACGGAGCTGGCAACGCTGCGCCGTGCGGAGATCCTTTGGCGGTGGGTGCTGGCGGGGGTGCTGTGCGTGGGACTTGCGGCGATCGGAAAAGCACTTCTCTATCGGCGCTATAATACGCTGCTGGAGGATCTATACGGGCGCAAGGATATGCTCTTTGTCAATAAAATGTTCCGCATGGATTATTCAGAGCTGGACAAGCAGGAAAATCATGACCTTCGTGAGCAGATCAAGCAAAATGAGAATTGGTCGAGCTGGGGGCTCATGCGCGTTCATGAGATCTATTCCGGCACAGTGACCGGTATTCTTGGTTTATTCAGCGGTGCGGCACTGACTGTTAGCCTGTTTACCGCCCCCGTGCCAAGCAGCGCCGGCTGGCTGGTCGTGCTGAATAATCCAATTTTTGTTCTTGTTCTGGCTTTCGGGATCCTGGTCATCAGCGTCCTTGCCGGTCGGCTCAGCGCCGGTGCGGTGCAGTGTTGGGGGGATTTTTCGGAGGAAGCGACCTTCGCAAACCGGAAGTTCAGCCATTTCGGATTTATAGGTCAGGATAAGCGGCGCGCCATCGACATTCGCATGAACGACCAGCAGCGGCTGGTCCGCGCCTACTTGAGCGGCGGCTCCGTTTTCGGCGCCCACGGTGCTTTTGCAAAGCTTGCAAGGGGGAAATTGGGCGTTTATTCCAGCTTGGGCGTTTGTATCACAACGCTCACGACCGGTATGATCTACCTGTTCACCTGCTTAAAAGCGCTGGGCGGCGCATTTGATGTGGGAAGCTGCACCCAGTATATCGGTGCGGCCACGGCGATGGTCGCCAATGTGTTTGCGCTCACCGATATGGTCGGCGTTCTGAAGACCAACACATCGTACCTGGAAAAGACCTTTGCGTTTTTAGATATTCCCAATACAATGTATCAGGGTAGTCTTACCACCGAAAAACGCTCCGATCGGCGCTATGATGTGGAGTTCAAGGATGTCTCCTTCCGTTATCCCGGCTCAGATATTTGGGCGCTGCGCCATGTGAATATACGGTTCAAGGTTGGCAGGCGCCTTGCCATTGTAGGTGAAAACGGCAGCGGCAAGACCACCTTCATTAAGCTCCTATGCCGCCTGTACGACCCGCAGGAGGGGCAGATCCTGCTCAATGGCATTGATGTCCGTAAGTACCGCTATGACGACTACATGCGCATCTTCTCCGTTGTCTTTCAGGATTTTCAACTTATTTGTCAGCCTTTGGGCAACAATGTGGCGGGCAGCATGGTTTATGACCACACCCGGGCAAAAAGGGCATTGATTGATGCAGGATTTGGAGACCGACTGGCAACGATGGAAAAGGGATTGGACACCGTGCTT
>USBC01000128.1 GCA_900552845.1 uncultured Oscillospiraceae bacterium
AAAGGAACTCTGGATTACAAAGGAAACCAAGCGCAGCACGGCAGAGGTCGATATTCGGTCCGGTATTTATGACTGTCACATCGACGACGGCGCGTTGGTATTTATGGTAGATGCAAGCAGCGGCGGAAATATCCGTCCGGAGTTCGTAACGGATGCAGTCCTTTCCCTCGCAGGTCTGGAGGCGTCAAAGATTGAGCTGCAGACCGTGCGCATGGAAACCTGGATGAATACGGGAACGAAAGAAGAGCCTTCCTTTGTTCCGCTGGATGCGATAGGAGAAGCATTTTGAGCAGTGTATGCGTGATCACAAGAGCAGTTTTAAAGGAATATACAGAACCGGTTTTAACTTCCTTTTATTTGGAAAAGGACAAACTGACAGAGGTTCATCCCCATCTGGAGGGACGGTCGCTTCTGGGAAATATTTACGTCGGAAAAGTCAAGCATGTGGTAAAAAATATTGACGCTGCATTTGTGGAGATCGCCGGTGGACAGACCTGTTACCTGCCTTTCAAAGAAGCGCAGGCTCCGGTGCTGACGAACCGCCGCTGGGATGGCAGATTGCTGGCAGGCGATGAGATTTTGGTGCAGGTGATGCGCGATGCATTAAAGACAAAAGAGCCTGCCCTGACAGCGAAGATCAGCCTGGAGGGGCGGCTGGCAGCAGTCGTTCTGGACGGCGGACACGGCGTGCGGTATTCCAAGCAACTCCCAAAAGAGACGGCAGATCATTTCCGGGAAGTGCTGCAAAGTGTAACCGTTCCGGATGGAATGACACTGGTGGTGCGGACTGCGGCGGGGGATGCTGCGGATACAGCCCTTTTACGCGAGGCAAACGCTCTTCTCGAAAAGGCGCAGAAGCTTTTAAGCGTCGGCAGAAGCCGGACGGTCTTTTCCATGATTTCGGAGGAACGCCCCGGCTGGCTGATAGAGCTTCTCTCACATAAGCAGCTGCCGGATAAGATCGTGACAGATGAAACGCTCGTCTATACCGCGCTGGAGGACTTGTACGGCAGCGGTGCATCCGGTATAGAGAAAAAATTGCCTGCCGCTGCAGCGGATTCCGTAGAGCGGTTCGGTAAAAGAACTCAGGAGCTGCCGGGAGGCACGAAATGTCCGGAAATTTCGTTCTACAGAGACAGCCGACCGAACCTGTTTGCACTCTATGGGCTTGCCGGGAAGCTGGAAGAAGCGCTGTTGAAGCGCGTCTGGCTAAAATCCGGCGGATATCTGGTCATCGAACCAACAGAAGCGCTTACGGTGATCGATGTCAATACAGGAAAATATGACGGCTCTAAAAATGTGGAAGAAACCTTTGCCCTGATCAATCGAGAAGCGGCGCAGGAAACAGCGCGCCAGATCCGGCTGCGCAACCTTTCCGGTATTATTTTGATAGACTTTATCAATCAGAAGGACCGGCAGGCGGCAAAAGAACTGTTGGAGGAGCTGCGCAGCCTTTGTAAAGAGGATCCGGTCCCGGTTCGCGTCGTGGACATCACTGCTCTTGGACTGGTGGAGCTGACACGCAAAAAGGTCAAAGGCACACTGGCAGAGCAGTTAAAGGGGCTGAAACCTACAGGGGTACAGCGATAACTGAAATCGATCAGACAGGCAGGGAAAAGGCATGAAATTTCTTGGCATGAAAAAGGTGCGGGACGGCAAATATCTGAAAAATTATGAGCTGTCCTATGAAAATAAAGCAGGCAAATTAAAAACCTACGAAATCGTCAGCCGAAAAGAGCTGGAAGATGTGCAGGATCTTGGCAGACGGGCAAGCGGTGTCTCTATTGTAGCATTCCAGGATGGGAAAATGCTTCTTTTAAGGGAGTTTCGCATGAGTATCAATAAAGCGATTTTCAACCTCTGCGCCGGAATGCAGGAAAAAGGGGAAACGATCGAGGAATGTATCCGCAGGGAGCTGTATGAGGAAACAGGGATCAAGGTCGAAAAGGAGGCACTGATCCCCTTTGATCATGTGATCACGCCACGTATTTTCAGCGACACCTACCTGCTCATTTTGAATGAAGAACCGGAAATTACGCTGCAAAGCACCGAAACGGTGGCTTACGCCTGGCTAACGCCGGCAGAGCTGCTGGAGCGGTGCCGAAAAGGAATGGTGATTGGGCATTTGGCGGAGCGGTTTGCGCGGTACGCCCAGATGCTCAGCGAAATGCTCCAAAAGGAGGAGAACCATGGATAAACATCACCGCACGCTGGAGCTTGACCGTGTGCTGGAAATGCTGGCAGAGCAAACGACCTGCGCCGCCAGCCGGGAACTGGCGCTGCAGCTGGAGCCCTGCGACAACTACCACGATGCCTGCGATGCCCTACGGCGTACCGCCGATATCAATACATTGACCAATCGGTACGGCACCCCCGGACTGGGCGGGATTCAGGACTGCACCGGCGCCCTGCAAAGGGCAAAGCTGGGCGCTCGCCTTGCTGCCGGAGAGATCTTGCAGGTGGCACGGGTGCTGCGCACCGTCCGCACCATCAAAAAGTGGCGGGGACAGGGCGAGACCGCCACTGCCGCAGACGACCTGTTCCACATTCTATCGCCGGTGGAGGGGCTGGAAAAGGACATTTTTGACGCCATACTCTCGGAGGAGGAGCTCGCCGATACCGCCTCCCCTGCTCTTGCCGACCTGCGCCGCCGTATCCGCCGTGCCCAGCTTAAGGTCCGTGAGCAGCTGGACGGCATTATCCGCTCGCCTCAGTATGCCAAGGCCTTGCAGGAGCCGATCGTCACGCTGCGGGACGGTCGCTTTGTGGTGCCGGTCAAAATCGAGTGTAAAAACGAGGTCAAGGGACTGGTACACGATACCTCCTCCAGCGGCGCAACGGTCTTTATCGAGCCGATGGCGGTGGTGGACGCCAACAACGAGATCCGTATGCTGCAGAATGAGGAGCTTTTGGAAATCGAACGTATTTTGCAGGAGTTCAGCGAGCGCATCGGGCAGGTGGCGGACGCTGCCTGCATGAGCTTTGAGGCGCTTTTGCAGCTTGATTTATTATTTGCCAAAAGCCGCCTTGCCGACAAGATGAAAGCAACGGTACCGGAGCTGAACGAGGAAGGGATCATTGACTTTCGCAAGGCACGGCACCCGCTGATCAATAAGGACAAGGTGGTGCCGGTGGATATCCGGCTGGGAGACGGCTTTGATACGTTGGTCATCACCGGCCCCAATACCGGCGGTAAAACGGTAGCGCTGAAAACACTGGGGCTGCTGACGCTGATGGCGGCGTGCGGCATGATGCTGCCTGTGGCAGGCGGCAGCTGTGCGGCGGTATTCCACCATGTACTGGCGGATATCGGGGACGAGCAGAGCATTGAGCAGAGCCTTTCCACCTTTTCCTCCCACATTGTCAAAATCATCGAGATTCTGAAAACCGCCGATACCCAGAGCTTAGTTCTGACCGACGAGCTGGGGGCCGGTACCGATCCCACCGAGGGCGCGGCGCTTGCGGTCTCCATCATTACGGCGCTGCGGCAGCGCGGCGTGCGTCTGGCGGCAACAACCCACTACGCCGAGGTGAAAATGTACGCTCTGCAGACCGACGGGGTGGAAAACGGCTGCTGCGAATTTGATGTGGCGACCCTTTCCCCCACCTACCGGCTGCTCATCGGTGTGCCGGGGCGCAGCAACGCCTTTGCCATCAGCCGACGGCTGGGGCTGCCGGAGGAGATCATAGACGAAGCAAAAAGCATGGTTTCCAGCGAGAACACCCGCTTTGAAGATGTGGTGAGCGAACTGGAAAGCACCCGTCAGCAGTTGGAGAATGAGGTGACTGCCGCCGAGACTGCCCGTGGGGAAGCCGACCGTCTGCGCGCCGAAATGAAGCGGCAGACCGAGGCGCACGAGGCGGCGCTGGAGAAGCTGGAAGCTGATGCGCGCGATACGGCACGTGCCTTGGTGGAGCGCACCCGCAGCCGCGCCGATCTCCTCTTAAATGAGCTGGAGGAGCTGAAGAAGCAGAAGGACAAGGCGGATTTCAGCGAGAAGGTGGCAGCAATGGGGCAGGGCTACAACCGGCGCATTGAGGATCTGCGGAACACTGCCGACCCCGTAAAGGAGAAAAGAGCGGAGGAGTACCACCTGCCGCGGGCACTGCGGGAGGGCGACACCGTGACGGTGGCTGCCATCAACCGGCAGGGTACCGTGATAGCGGGCCCCGATAAGAACGGCTCCTATCAGGTGCAGCTGGGCAACATGAAGATGAAGTGCGCCCCTGAGGAGCTGCGGCTGCCGGAGGACGCCCCCAAGCCCCCCAAGAAGAAGCAGCCGACGGGCGGTGCTCGCACCAGCCGTCCCAACAATGTCGAGCGGGAGGCACGCACCGAGCTGGATATCCGCGGTATGGCAAGCGACGAGGGGCTGATGGAGGTAGACCGGTTCCTTGACCGGTGCATGATGATGGGCATTAAGAATGTGACCATTATCCACGGCAAGGGCACCGGCGTACTGCGTGCCGCCGTGCAGCAGCACCTGCGCCGTCTGAGCTTTGTAAAGAGCCAGCGCCCCGGTATGTACGGTGAGGGCGAAGCGGGTGTAACGGTGGTGGAACTGAAATAAATGAGCAAAGCGAGGGCGGCGCGGCGGCGCGTGCGAGGGGCGACCGCGAGGGAGCCCCGAGGGGAGCAGAGCCGTGCCGCCCGATCTGCTGCCGCGCAGGAACTAAAAAAGGTATAAAAATCCCCCTGAATGGAACGATATCGGTATATCGCATTCATGGGGGTATTTTTATGGCCAAACGACTGACGGACAGAGTACTGGTATTCGGAACGGGGGCAAGCTTTTACAGCCTGCTGGAAACGCTGTGGCGCGGGCACACCCACTGGAGCATGAGCGTGACCGGCGGTTTGGTGCTGCTGACCGTTTACACGGCGGAGCGGCGGACGCAGCGCCCGCTGTGGCGGCGGTGCCTGCGGGTGGCTGGGATTATTACGGCATATGAATTTGCAGTGGGGTGTCTGGTAAATCTGCGGCTGGGGTGGCGTGTGTGGGATTACTCGTCACAGCCGGGGAATGTGTTGGGGCAGATATGTCCGTATTTCTGCTTTTTGTGGCTGATGCTTTCACTACCCGTTCTGTTGCTGTGCGGCTGGCTGCGGCACCACATGGAGCCGCAGCTGCCCCGTCAAAGAGGGCTGTGCTGGCGATAGGCGAAATCTGCTTTTCTTTTGCGAGGAGATGTGATAGAATGAAAAAAAGCCCCAAAGCAAAGGAGGAGCGACTGTGATAACAAATGAAATGAGAGATAAGCTGATTGCCATGGCGCGGGACGCCTCCCAAAACGCCTATGTTCCCTATTCTCACTTTAAGGTGGGGGCGGCGATCCTAGGTGAGG
>USBC01000129.1 GCA_900552845.1 uncultured Oscillospiraceae bacterium
ATTAGTGAAAAGCAAAAACAATCGGCTGAATTCCGGAACCTCCCGCAGCACGGAAACAGCAGAAGACATTGCTTCCATACCATACATGAGGGTGGCAAAGCCCAGCAAAATAGTGCCGGTATCCTTCTTTTTATCCTCCTTACAGAACATATAAAAAATGATACCGATGAGCGCAAGAGCCGGTGTAAAGGAAGTCGGCTTAAAAAGATTCACCAAAAAACTGGTTCCTTCAATCCCTGAAAGACTGAGGATCCACGCTGTGACCGTGGTTCCGATATTGGCGCCCATGATAACGCCGATGGACTGCCGCAGCGTCATCAACCCCGAGTTAACAAAGCCTACCACCATGACTGTGGTGGCAGAGGAGCTTTGGATTACAGCAGTAACGCCAAGTCCTGCCAAAAGCCCCTTCAAGCGACTTTTGGTCATCTTCTCCAGTAATGAGCTTAACCCGCTGCCTGCCCGTCGCTCCAATGCCTGCCCCATCAAGCTCATTCCGAACAGAAAAAGGCACAGTCCGCCAATCAGGTTCAATGCGTTAAAAATAGTCATTTTACAATTCCTTTCCCTTCTCCTCCTGATATATTAAGAATAGTAAAGAAAGGTCAAAACCATTATCAAGGATTTGTAAAATCAATGTAAAGTTGCGGTAAAAGGAGAAGAGCCGCACGAAGCGACTCCCCTTTGGCTTAACTATTGAAAAAGCATCAAATAAGCTGCTGCTCGTTGATCATCAGCTTAAACTGAAGCCCGAGTGTTTCTGCCGCCTTGCGGCACAGCAGCATACGCTGCATAAAGATCTCGAAATAATCCATCACCGAGCTGAAATGAGTATCGACCGTCAGTTTGAGTTTGATAAGAGTGTGCGCCTCGTTGATCTTCAATTCCGCCTTGGTGACAGAATAATTAACGCGGTCGTGAATATCAAAGGTGGCTGGATCGGTATTGTGGACGCGATTGCGCCGCACATCACTTTTATCTGCCAGAATAAGCGCTGCTGCAACCGGACTGACCGGCACTCCGGTGCCCTCGTCATGGTTGCCGATCGCAGAAACGATCATAGCAATTTCCTCGGGATTGAACCTGAGATGATCGAGAATACGGAATGCCATAATCGCTCCGCTTTGGCTGTGATCGACACGGTTGATGAGATTTCCGATATCATGCAGGTAGCCTGCGATCTTTGCCAGCTCAACGGTACGCTCCGGATAGCCCAGCGTCTGCAGGATATATCCTGCCTTTTCTGCCACCAGCGTAACATGGGCAAAGCTATGCTCGGTAAAGCCCAGCGCCGCCAGTGCGGCATCTGCCTGCCGGATATAGGTATTGACGGCTTCGTCGTGCCGGATCTCTTCGTAAGTCAAGTGATCACTCCTCTGTTTTTGGAAATACTACGGTAAATGTGGTTCCTTTACCGGTCACACTGTCCATTTGGATCTTTGCGTGGTGGATCATTGCCGCGTGCTTAACGATGGATAGCCCCAATCCGGTGCCGCCAACCTCCTTGGAGCGGCTTTTATCCACCCGATAAAACCGTTCAAAAATCCGCTCCCGACTTTCCTCCGGTATGCCGATGCCGGTATCGGCGACCGTTATGCGAATATCCTCGGGATAATTACTTACCTGCACCTTTACGCTGCCGCCTGTGCGATTATATTTGATTGCATTATCGCAAAGATTGAAGATCATGCTGTAAAGCACCGGCGGAATACCATCCACCACAGCAGACTCTCCCCGCAAAGTAAGGGTCACGTCCGCCTCGGCTGCTTCTGACTGCAGGCTGTCCACTGCATTTTCCGCAATACGGTACAGGTCCACCGACTGCCGCTGCATACCGGCTGCGCCGCCATCTAATCGGGTCAAATTGATAATGTCCTCCACCAAAGCAGTAAGGCGCAGCGCCTCCTGCCGGATCTTATGGGCGAAAGGTCGGATATCCTGCTGCTTCACCAAACCATTTTCCATCAACTCGGCATACCCGGAAATCGCATGCAGCGGAGTTTTCAACTCATGGGAAACATTTGCGGTGAACTCCTGCCGGATCTGTGAATTCTTTTCGAGCTTTTCCTGATCCTGACGGATCTGTGTCTGCTGCAGTGCCATACGACGCAGCAGCGGTTCAATCTCTGAATATTCCTCCTGCCCCACATATTTTTGCGGCTCATCAAGGTTGAGCGCATTGATCGGCTCTACAATGACATCGGACAAGCGCGCGGCAAGGATAAAGGAAAGTGCCAGCGCCAGCAGAAGAATCACACAGATAGGCTGTGCAAATCCCACCAACAGCACCCAGACCGAATGCTGCTGCGCGGAAAGTCGGATCACCGTTCCGTCGGGAAGCAATCGGGCACAGTACAAACTGCGGCTGGCAAGGGTATCTGAGTAGCGGCTGCTTTCACCGGTTCCGCTTTCCAAAGCCTGCTGTACCTCCTCACGCGCCAGATGGTTTTCCATCTGTTCTGCATCGTTTTCATTATCATATAGTACGGTTCCGTCCGCTGCAATCCATGTGATTCGATAATCCTCGGTATTAAGGCTTGTAAAAAAGTTCTTGCCGTTCATTGTCACGCCCTGCGCAACTATTTCGGTGCCCATGCGCAGTTGGTTCTGCTGCACATTTGTAAAATAGCTGTACAGCACGCCCATCACAAGCACCAGCGAAAGCACCAATACCACCAATGCAGCCAACCAAATAGATCGGAATATTTTTTTACTCATGGGGTGCCTCCAGTTTGTAGCCGACCCCGCGCACCGTTTGCAGAATGTCCCCAGCAGGTCCCAGCTTGGTGCGAAGGGTACCGATGTGAACATCGACGGTTCTGGTTTCTCCGTAATAATCAGCTCCCCACACAGCGGAAAGCAGGCGGTCACGGGTAAAGACCAGCCCCGGGTTTTCCATAAAGAGTCTTAACAGATCGTATTCCTTAAGGGTAAGAGTCACGGGAGAGCCATCTACCTCAACGGCATGACGCGCTTCATCTAACAGAATGCCGCCCTGCCGCAGCACGGTAGGCTCTGCCCTATGACCTGTGCGGCGTAGTACCGCACGAATACGGGAAACCATTTCCATCATACCAAATGGCTTGGTAAGATAATCATCTGCGCCGAGATCCAAACCGATGACGCGATCGTACTCGGTACCCTTGGCAGTCGCCATGATTACAGGAATATCTGCGGTAGCGGGCACTGCGCGCAGTTTTTTTAGAATGGAAATACCGTCCTCACCCGGCAGCATAATATCCAGCATTACAAGTTCCGGTGTTTCCTTTCGCATTGCCTGCCAGAATTCTTCGCCATCGGCGCAGCCGGCAGCGGAAAAGCCCGCCGCCTGCAAAGCATATACCATCAGATCACGGATACTGCCGTCATCTTCCACACAATAGATCATGGCGCTTCCTCCTCTATCTGTTATCTTTATTGTATCATAGTTTTTCATTGTATGGAACAACATCTTTACAATGTAAAGTTCTTGTAAAATTTATTTGTAAAGAGTCGAAAAGGGGCGGTTTGACGCGATTTTTGTTTTTTGTCGCTTCTTTTTTCTTTTGGAGGTGCTTATATGAAACAACCGAGGAAACGGGGAATAAAACCGGAAAACAGTAAAACGGTTAATCAATGGGGGCTGCGGGGGCGGATTCCGGTTGATCCGTTGAAGCCGCAGTATATTTGGGATAATTACTATGATGTGCCGCAGACGATTTACTATCTTGAAGAAAACACCAGAGAAATGACCGAAGAGGAAAAGGCTGATTTTAGGGCAGATCGGAAAGTTTTTAGCCAGAGGTATGTAAAGCTGATTGCGGATGAACGGGAGCGGTTGAGAAAGAAAGCGAGGGAGACTGAATGACGGATCAGCAGACCGCTCTGGAACGGCAGCGGGCGCTTTACCGAGAGAAGAACGCCCATTTGGATCAGTTTTTAGAGCCGGTGGAGCCGTATGAGTTTTATCGGGAGATCTTCCCGAAAGGTTCTTTTGAACGAAAAGGTCATTATGAAGATGCCAAAGGCAACGCTATTGCACTGACAGTACCGAAGAAACAGGATAGCCAGGAAAATGGTGTTGCGCTGGAGATTGAGGGAGACGGTAAGACAAGAAGGCATTTGATTACCGATGAGCTGGAGGAATTGGGTGAGATCCAGAACACAGATTTTACGATCATGTCTCCTATTTCGTATTTTGGCAGGCAGCGGAGTGGTAAGAATGCCCGCTATCTCTATGCTTTGGTTTTCGATCTGGACGGTGTTTATATGCCGCAGCTCCGGGACACGCTGCACCAGATGAATAAGGATATTATTCCCAAGGCAACCTTTATAGTAAACAGCGGAACAGGTTTGCATCTGTATTATGTGCTGACGGAGCCGGTCCCTATGTATCCGCACAATCAGAAGATTTTGAAAGAACTGAAATACTCTCTTACCCGGCAGATATGGAACAGGTTCACCTCGTCTATTAAGGAGCCGCAAATGCAGGGCGTTTTGCAGGGATTTCGTGTAGTTGGTTCCGGTTCCAAGTTAGGACGGGACTATCCTGTGGTGGCGTATCGTTTTGGTGGTGCGGTAGAGCTGGAGAAGCTACTGGACTATATTCCTGCCAGCAATGGTGAACGGCAGCACCTGCAGGCGCTTATGAAAAAGAGCCGGTTATCTTTGGCTGAGGCCAAAGAGAAGTATCCAGACTGGTATGAGCGCAGGATTGTGAAGAAGGAGCGTAGAGGACGCTGGACGGTAAAGCGAGACCTTTATGATTGGTGGCTAAGACGGATTGCTGACGAGATTAAAGTAGGACATCGTTTTTATGGCATTATGACGCTGGCAATCTATGCGAAGAAATGTGATATAGACGAGGACGAACTTCGGGAGGATGCTTTTGGACTACTCCAGCGATACGATGATATGAGTGTGGAGGACATCAACCGTTTTACGAAAGATGATATTGTGTGCGCTCTGGAAATGTTCAATGAAGATTATGTGACCTTTCCCAGAGATGATATTGCAAAAATTTCTGGAATGTCTATGCCGGTTAATAAGAGAAATTGGAGAAAACAAAGAGATCATGTTCATGTCATGAATACTATGAAAACATTGAAGAAACAGTTGGGAGAATCTGTAAAGGAAGGGAGACCAAAAGGAAGCGGGACTGCAGAGAAGAAAGTGTACGAATGGCGGCAACAGCATCCAGAAGGACGGAAAGCAGATTGCCATAGAGATACCGGACTTGATCCTAAGACGATACGCAAGTGGTGGGATGATATTTACATCACAA
>USBC01000130.1 GCA_900552845.1 uncultured Oscillospiraceae bacterium
GCGCGGCGGGGTTAGTGCCGCCCCGCCTGCGGGGGCCAAATGGGGCGGGCTGCCCCGCCTTTGGCGGGGAGTGCGCCCCTTCGGGGCGCTGCGGGGCGGCGGTTTCCGGCGGCTTTTGCAAAATTTTCCCCATTGTATGAGTGGCTTGTGGAAATTGCCTAAGCGATTTCTCTCCGAAGGACAATGCTGCCCCCAGCCGTCCCCGAATATGGCAATTTTTTGCCCCGATTCATCAATACTTTGTGGCAAAATTCCAATACCAAGAACACCAAACGCCGAAAGAATACAAAATTCTCATGGGGTCATCGGCGCTTTTTGTAAAAAAAGACCAAGAAACGCTTGACAAGCCCCGCTCATTGGGGTAAGATGGATAATGTACCGGCAGAAATATCCTCCGGAACTGGAGTATGTGCATATGCTAAAACACTGGGAAGCAATGTCCGATGAGGAACTGGCTGTTGCAGCGGCAAGAGCGGAAAAGGGTGCTTTTACGGCACTGGCGGCACGAATGCTGCCCCACCTGCGGCGCATGGCAAGCAGCTACGACCTGCAGGGAATGGAGCGCGATGACCTTGTTCAAGAGGGCTTTTTCGGAATCATGAGCGCCGTGCGCCACTACCGTCCCGAGGTGGGAGAGTTTGCCCCCTTTGCTATTGCCTGTGCCCATAACAGCATGAACACCGCCTCCCGGATCGCGTGCTCTCTTCGCAACGAGCCGCTGAGAGTCTATGTGCCGTTGCCGGAGGATCGTCCCGCAGAAGCCGAAAAGCAGCCGGAGGCGCTGGTGGAGGCTTCGGAATTCGAGCGCGAGCTGCATAATTGGATGCAGACCGGGCTGAGCGAATACGAGCGGCAGGCATGGCGGCTGTTTTTGGCTGGTTACTCCTATGCGGAAATAGCATCTCTTCTTTCTTCTCATTCCAAAGCTGTGGATAACGCCCTGCAAAGAGTCAGACGAAAGCTGCGAAAGTTCTATTCCACCCAGTAAGGTATCTGCCCGAATTCGTCGGGTGATATATACAAAACTCCCTTTACAGCATGTATGAGGGCAGAGATTCCAAAGCGAGGTAATGAAGAATGTACGAAGACAAGACATTAGTATGCAAAGAATGTGGCAACGAGTTCGTGTTCACCGCCGGTGAGCAGGAGTTCTATGCCGAGCGCGGTTTTGCCAATGAGCCCCAGCGCTGCAAGGCTTGCCGTGACGCCCGTAAGCAGAACCAGAAAAGTGACCGTGAGATGTTCACCGCCGTCTGCGCCAACTGCGGCAAAGAGGCGAAGGTTCCTTTCCGTCCCCGTGAGGACCGTCCTGTTTATTGCAGCGAGTGCTTTGCAAAAATGAAGGAAGAGCAGTAATCAGAATCCCTGATAACAAGACTATCCTGCCGGCTGTCATCTGTGACAGCCGGTTTCCTTTTTTCACAGAAAGCCCGCCGGCTGTCGCGCAAAGAGAAAAGCCCCGTCTTTCGACAGAGCCCTTGTTAAACAGACAATCTATTTGGCAGGCGGATCGCGCCCCACCAGATAATCCAAAGAAACCTGATAATAGTCCGCCAGCCTGATCGCCAGCGCCAAAGGCAGCTCACGCTTGCCGCGCTCGTATTTGGAGTACAGCGACTGGTCGCATAGCAGATACGCCGCGACTTGCATTTGTGTCAGGTCGCGGTCTTCTCGCAGATCCCGAATACGCAGTTTCATTTTCATCACCACGTTTATTCTATAATAGGGCGATTTGTCCTATTGCATTTTAGGACTATAAGTCCTAACATATGCACAGGAGGTGAAATGATGCCGGACTACAAGGAAATGTACTCGGTCATGGTGCGCGCAGCAGAGCGGGCAATCCGAGAGCTGGTCAATGCACAACACTATTGCGAAGAATTGTATTTGGAACAGACCGAGGACGAGGACAACGAGGAAAAATAGGAAACTCCCCTGCCGCGGCAGGGGAGCCTCTCTTAGTGCCTGATGGGTTCGCCGCTGCGGTGTCCCGGTGCGGTGAGCCAGTCGGCTTTATAGTAATAGACCAGCAAAAATATGCTGCTGAGCGCCCATGTAATGGGGTAAACCCAGTTCACCACGGCAATGCTTTGGTAAATGGGGGTGGCAACCGTAATAATGGCAACACGCACCACACACCAAAATGACAGCATCGAGATCATGGGAATGACCGCACGACCTGCGCCGCGCATGACCGCTGCCAGACAGTGCGAAAGCGCCAGCAGACAGAAGAACAGCGAGCAGGTACGCATCTTCATCACACCAAAAGCGATTGCCTCCGGCTCCTGCGTAAATGCCTTGATGAGAATGGGCGCCAACCAGTACAGCAGTACGCCGATCACCTCTGCGATGATGACCGAGCAGATAATGCCGAACCGCGCGCCCTGGCGGGTGCGCCTTAACTCGCCCGCACCCAAATTCTGACCCACAAAGGTGGTAATGGCGGAGGTGAAGCTGGTAATGGGCAGAAAGGCAAAGCCCTCCACCTTGCCATAGGCGCCGCAGCCGCTCATTGCCATTTCGCCAAAGGAGTTGATATTGGACTGCACCACGACATTTGCCAGCGCGATGACGGAATTCTGCAAGCCGCTGGGCAAGCCGTAGGAGAGGATCAGCCGGGTCATCTCGGGGTCAAAGCGAATCTCCCGCCACTTGACCTGACACTCGCCGGAAACGGGACTCATCAGTCGTCCCATGCACAGGAACACGCTGACGAACTGTGAAAGAACGGTTGCCAGCGCCGCACCGTCCACGTCCATCTTAAAGACGGCGATCAATAAAATATCCAGCACCACATTGGTAACTGAGGAAATAATAAGGTAATAGAGCGGGTGGCGGCTGTCGCCCCCCCCCTGCATCACGCCCCGGCCCTGGTTATACATGACCCGACCCATGCTGCCCGCAAAGTAGGTGCGGATATAGGCGACCGACTGCGGCATGACATCCTCCGGTGTGCCCATCCACTTCAGGATCTGCGGGGTAAGCAGCATACCCACGACGGTAAGAAACACGCCTGCCGCCAAGCCAAAGGCAATATTGGTGTGAATGGCGGCGCGCATCTTTTCCACCTCGCGGGAGCCGAAATAACGGGAGACCACCACGCCTGCGCCCATCGAGATGCCGCCGAAAAAGCCCACCAGCAAAAAGATGAGGGTACCGGTACCGGTAACCGCTGCCAGCGCACTGTTGCCCAGCAGGTTGCCGACGATAAGGGCGTCGGCGGTATTGTAAAGCTGTTGGAATAAAAAGCCCAAAAACAGCGGGATCGCAAAGGAGACCAATTGTTTTGCTATGGGTCCTTCGGTCATTCTTATCTCGGCTTGTGCCACGGTGCTGGGTCTCCTTTCATATGGGGGCAGGTTTTACACAAAATCCCCCTTTTGGGGGAAACTCATTGCATTATAGCAGATTTCCGATTGCGGCGCAAGGGGCGGGAGCGTTCCTTGGCGGGGATAAAGCGAAAGAAAAGAAGACGGGCGGCAGCCCCGCCGCCCAAAGGTCGGCAGAAAGGGCGCGCCCCCCCACGGGCGCCCCCGGCGGCGGGCAAGCCGCCCGGCGGGCGCCCGGTTCCCCGCCGCGGCCGAAGCCCGGAAAGCATACCGCCCGCCCCTGCCGCATATAGATGCACCAAGAACCCGCGTGAAACTAACTGGGGGGAGGTCATCTCATCGTGAAGGGGTTGCCGGAGGATCGGGCGGTGCAGTTCGCCCGTTATATCATTGAAGCAGGCGCCACCGTGCGGGAGACCGCAAAGGAGTTCCACATCTCCAAATCCACGGTACATAAGGATATCCAGGAGCGGCTGCCGCTTCTTAATTACCCGCTGTACCGCAAGGTACGGGTGGTGCTGGACCGCAACAAGGAGGAGCGCCACCTGCGGGGCGGGGAAGCCACCCGCCGCAAGTATGCCGCCCGACGGGCGCACGATAAAAAGTAAAACCCGCCGTCTGCCCGTAACGGGAGACGGCGGCATTTTTATTCCGCTCTATTCTTCATTATACCCCGCCAAAGCGGAACACAATGCCGACCACGGCGGAGAAGCCAAGGAATACGATGGGGTGCCACTTTTTCGTCTTTTTCAGGTTGGTAACAATGGCAAGGAACACCGCCAGCGCTACCGCCTGCCAGCGGATACTGCCGAACAGAGTCCCGAAGCTCCAACCGTCTGTCAGCAGCGCCACGGTAGTGACCGAAAGCGCCGCCGAGGCGATCAGTCCCGAGGAGGCGGGACGCAGCCCGTAAAAGGCGCTTTCCACATAGCGGTTGTTGCGGAACCTCTGCAAGAAAACCGAAACGACAATAATAATAATGATAGAGGGTGCAACGAATCCCAGCGTGGTGAAAACCGAACCGAGGATACCGTCCATCTCATAGCCTACATAGGTTGCCATGTTAACACCGATAGGACCGGGGGTGCTCTCCGAAATAGCGATCATATCCGCCAGCTGGGTATGGGTAAACCAGCCGGTGCGGTCACTAAGGTCGTAGAGGAACGGAATGGTTGCCATACCGCCGCCGACAGCAAACAGCCCTATTTTGAAAAACTCCCAGAACAAGCGCAGCAGCATCATTTTGCCTTCACCTCCCATGTCTTCAGCAGGATACCGGCGATGCCCGCCGCAACGATGTAGAGTATGGGGCTGACCGGGGTAAACACCGCACCGCCGAATACCGCCGCAAAAATAATGACGGCTTTCCAATCCACGATAGCACTTTTCGCCAGCTTAATAACCGAGTTGATCATCAGCACGGCGACACCCACACGGATCCCCGCAAAGGCATTTTTGACTGCGGGTAGCTCGGAAACATTGCCCAGCACGGCAGCAATGGCAATAATAATAACCAGCGAGGGGAACACCAGCCCCAGCGTAGCAATCACGCCGCCCAGTATGCCTGCAATTTTATACCCGATAAAGGTGGAAACATTGACAGCAATGGCGCCGGGAGTACATTGCGCCAATGCATAGTAGTCCATCATTTCCTGCTCGGTTGCCCAGCCGTGGCGCTCCACCAGTTCGCTTTGCATCATGGGCAGCATGGCATACCCGCCGCCAATGGTAAACAGCCCGATGCGGGCAAAGGTAATAAAAAGCTGCCAGTATTTTTTCATGGGCAGTTCCTCCTTGCTTATTGGTCAAATTGGGAAATGAATGGTGTTTGCAATCTTTCACCACAGTCCCCCTCCTCAGAGGAGGGGACAGGGGTGGTGGTTCGCCATTCCGCGCTCCAGCGCGGCAGGCGATAAAAATGC
>USBC01000131.1 GCA_900552845.1 uncultured Oscillospiraceae bacterium
GACACATAGCCGCCGCAGCCGATGACGAGATCCGGCTTTACTTCCTTCATCATGGCCTTGGCCTTGGGGCCGGAAAGCGCCAGATTCCACAGGGTGATGATGTTGCGTTTGATGTTGTGCAGGCTGAGCTTGCGCTGAAAACCGGTGATCTCGATGTGGTGGAAGGGGTAGCCCGCCTGTGTGACCAGACGGTACTCCATGCCCTCCTTACGGCCTGCAAAATGGATCTCGGCGGTAGGGTCAGCCTTTTTCAGAGCACCGGCAATGGCCAGTGCGGGATTGATATGTCCGGCAGTGCCGCCGGCTGCGATGCCATTCTGGCGGTGGGCGGCGGCTCGGTGCTGGACGCCGCCAAGGCTGCGGCAGCCGCCCTTGCCAACGGAAAGCCTGCCGAGCAGCTGGTGGGTATTTTGAAGGTGAAAAAGCACCCCATGCTGCTGATCGCAGTGCCGACCACGGCAGGGACCGGCAGCGAGACTACCATTGCGGCGGTCATCAGCGAGACTGCAACCCACCGCAAGCGGCAGATCCTTGACCCCAAAATTGTGCCCTTTGCCGCCATTCTTGATCCGGAGCTGACAGTTGGTCTGCCGCAGGGCAACACGGTACACACCGCAATGGACGCCTTGACCCACGCTTTGGAGGCTTATGTTTCGACATATGCCACGCCGGAGACCGACCGCTTTGCCGAGCTTGCCGCTAAAATGATCTACGAGGCGCTGCCGGTGGTGCGAGAGGAGCCGAAAAACACCGAAATGCGCGAAAAGCTGCTGGTAGCCTCTTTTTTGGCGGGCATGGCATTTACCCGCACCTATGTGGGATATGTTCACGCCTTTGCCCACAGCATCGGCGGGCGGTACGGCACCCCACATGGGCTTGCCAATGCAGTGCTGCTGCCCCATGTGATGCAGTACTACCTGCCGGTGTGTGAAAAGCGGCTGGCACGCATGGCGGAGATCTGCGGAGTGAGCGATGACAAAAATGAGAAAACCCGCGCGGCGGCTTTTGTAGAAAGCATTGCCGAGATGAACAAAGCGGGCGGCGTACCGGAGCGGCTGGCGGAATTCCCGCAGGAGGGAATAGACGCGGTGATCAGGGAGGCATTCAGCGAGTGCCACGGGACTTACCCAGTGCCGCGGTATTACACCCGCAGCGACGCCGAAGCGCTGCTGAAAGCGATCTGCGCCGAATGAAAATACATGGACACGAAAAGCGGAGGAACCGGTAAAGGCTCCTCCGCTGCTTGTATACTGAAAACCCCGCCGCTATGGCGGGGTTTTCAGTATACTATAAAAAGGCTCCGCAGCGGATTTTACTGCGGAGCCGGAAGAATATATGCTATTTGGCGTAAAGCTGCCCGATGAGCGCATTGAGCCAGCGGGCGGGGAGAATCTTGGTAAGGAACACGGCGCCCTTGTAGGCAATGCCGATGGTATAAAGCGGCTTGCGGCTGTTTTTCAGGGCGACGGAGGCGATAAACGAGCCTGCCTTGGCGGGATCCATGCCGGTCTGCTCGTCTTTTTCCATACCTGCTACGCTGCGGGTGATGCGTCCGCCGTAGATGTCATCACCGACAATGCTCTTTTGGCGGGCGGCGGTGAAGCCGGTTTTAATATCACCGGGCATGACGGCACAGACGGTGATGCCGAAGGGCTTGACCTCATTGGAAAGCGCCATGGTGTAAGAATTGACCGCTGCCTTACCGGCGGAGTAATAGGTCTGGAACGGAATGGGCACCGGTGCCGCGACCGAGCTGAGATTAACGATGCGCCCGCCGCCCTGCTGGCGCATCAGCGGCAGGACAGCACGGTTCATGCGCACCATGCCGAAGAAATTGACATTGAAAAGGCGCTGGGCTTCCGCTGTATCAGTGAACTCCACCGCTCCGGAAATGCCGAAGCCGGCATTGTTGATGAGGATATCAATTCTTCCGCTTTCCGCCATCACCTGCCCGACGGCAGCGGCGATCTGTGCTTCGTCGGTGACATCGCATTTGATATGGGTAATGCCGGTAACCTCGCTGTCACGGCGGCTCAGCTCGTAGACCTTGCAGCCCCGATCCCGCAGGGCAGCGGCGGTGCAAAGTCCGATGCCGCTGCTGCCGCCGGTGATTATAACGACCTTATTCATGCTTCCTCCCCCAATACACTGCCGATGATCTCGACCGCTTCGTCGATGAGCGGTTCGGTGAGGGTTGCCATATAGCTGGTGCGCAGCAGGCACTCGGCAGGCGGGGTGGCAGGCGGCAGCACCGGATTGACATAGACGCCGGCATCATAGAGCTGACGGGCAGCGGTCAGGGTGCTTTCGACGGTATAGGTATACAGCGGGATAATGGGGGTGGTGGATTCGATGATCCGCACCTTCTTTTTCCGCAAGCCCTCTCTGGCATAAGCGGAAAGGGAAAGCAGGCGGTCAACGATCTCGGGGTGGGCTTCCAGATAGCGGAGCGCCGCCAGCGCTGTGGCACAGGAGGCGGGAGTGATGGAGGCGGAGAAAATGAAAGGACGGGAGGCATGGCGGACATACTCTGCAACCTCATTGCAGGACGCCATGTAGCCGCCCAGACTGGCAAGGGATTTGCTGAAGGTACCCATGTAGATATCGACCTCGTCCTCCAGCCCGAAGTGACTGGCGGTACCGCGTCCGCCCTCACCCAGCACGCCGAGACCGTGGGCGTCATCGACCATGACCCGAGCACCGTACTGCTTGGCAAGCCTCACGATCTCCGGCAGCTTGGCAATATCGCCGCCCATGCTGAACACGCCGTCGGTGACGATGAGACAACCTGCCGTCTCCGGCACCTTTTGAAGCTGATGCTCCAGATCCGCCATATCGGCGTGGTCGTAGCGAAGCATTTTGCCATAGCTCAGTTTACAGCCATCGTAGATGCTGGCGTGATTTTCCTTATCGCAGATGACATAGTCGCCGCGCCCCACGATGGCACTGATGATGCCCAGATTGGACTGGAAGCCGGTGGAGAAGGTGACGACCGCCTCCTTGTGCAGGAACTTGGCAAGCTCCGCCTCCAATTCCAGATGCATTTCCAGCGTACCGTTGAGGAAACGGGAGCCGGAGCAGCCGGTGCCATACTGCTCAAACGCCTTGATGCCGGCTTCAATGACCTCGGGACAGGTGGTAAGACCTAAGTAGTTATTGGAGCCCAGCATGATGCGGCGCTTGCCCTCCATGATAACCTCCGGCGCCTGACGGCTTTCCAGCGCATGAAAATAAGGGTAGATGCCTTTTTCCTTCAGCTCGCTTGCCAGCGATGGCTTGCGGCACTTCTCAAACAGATCAATCATTTTGAATTATTCCTCCTCATGTTCCAGCGCCGTAAGGAATGCCTCCAGCACGGCGGCGGTAGTATCCAACTCTTGATGGGTAAACCGGCAGGTGAGCTGTCCCAACAGGCGGTCAAGCCTGCCGGGGGCTTCCAGCGTCCTTTGGCGGTATTCGGCGCCGACCTGCAGCAGACATTCCCGACGATCACTTTCAGAGGTGATCTTTTCCACGACCCCCTTTTGCGCCAGTTCATTGACGCGATAGGTGGCACTGGGCTGGGAAATGCCCATCTCACCGGCAAACTGGGTGAGGGTGGGACGCTCCAGCAGGTAGATGACATCGGCGGCGAAGGCATCGGTGGCGGAGAGACGACCGGTGCGGCGCAGCAGGCGGCGGTAGATGACAAGCCGCATACGGCGGTAAAGGCGGGTGAAACGCTTGACGGTCTCCACGGGCAGATCCCTCCTTGGGAAGATAAGAAAATATAAAATATTTTATATAAATATTTTAATATTATTATAGGTGATGGAGAGGATATGGTCAAGTGAAAATTGCGTGAACAGCGGGCGCCCCGCAGCGGTTGAGGGCTGCCCGTAGCGCAGCGGAGGGTCTGCCCTCCATAGCGGAGGGGCGCCCGCTGGGCGGGCAGGAAGCGCAGACATTTTTGACAGGGAAACCCGTTGCGAAAGGGAAAGACCCCCTGCGTGAAAAACACACAGGGGGTTTCGAGGGAGAATAATGAAGAAAAAAGAAGATGTCAAGAAAGAAGAATGCGGTCGTTGGCGAATTCTTCGGCGGTGGAGAGGGTGAAGGCGTGCAGCAGGTCATCAACCGTCAGGCGCTTTTTTTCCTCGCCGCTGATATCGAAAACGATCTTGCCGGCATTCATCATAATGAGGCGGTTGCCGTGGGCGATGGCGTCCTTCATATTGTGGGTGACCATCAGGGCGGTGAGACGGCTCTCCTCGATGAAGCGATCGGAAAGCGCCAGTACCTTGGCGGCGGTTTTGGGGTCAAGGGCGGCGGTGTGCTCGTCCAGCAGCAGTAGCTTGGGCTTTTTCATCACTGCCATCAGCAGGGTAAGAGCCTGCCGCTGACCGCCCGAAAGCAAACCGACCTTGGAGGACAGTCGATCCTCCAGCCCCAGATCCAGCTCCGAAAGGAGCCGGCGTAAATTTTCACGCTCGGCTGGGGAAATTGCCCACCGAAGACCGCGGTGTTCACCGCGGTGCGCTGCCAGCGCCATGTTTTCTTCGATCCACATATCGGCGGCAGTGCCCATCATGGGATCCTGGAACACACGCCCGAGGAAGCGGGCGCGCTTCTGCTCCGGCAGGTCGGTGATGTCCTCCCCGTCGATGGTGATGGAGCCGCTGTCAACGGGGAAGGTGCCGGCGATGGTATTCAGCAGGGTGGATTTGCCCGCGCCGTTGCCGCCGATGATGGTGACGAAATCGCCGTCATTGAGGGTGAGGGAAAGCCCATCTAATGCGATCTTCTGGTTGACGGTGCCGGCGTGGAAGGTCTTGCGGATATTTTCCAGCTTCAGCATACGGCGGAACCTCCTTTGGCATGATGATGGGCAGCCCATTGTTTGCGGAGATACGGAATGGCGAGGAACACCATAACGACCAGTGCCGAGAAGAGCTTGAGATCGGTGGTGGAAAGTCCTGCCCAGATAACGATGGCAAGAATAAAGTAGTAAGCCACAGCGCCCAGCGCGGTAGTCAGAAGGCGCAGGGCGAAGTTTTTACGCTTGCCCAGCAGCGCCTTGCCGATGACGACTGCCGCCAGACCAATAACGATGGCGCCGCGTCCCATATTGATGTCCGCAAAGCTCTGCTACAGCGAAAGCAGCGCGCCGGACAGCGCCACCAGCCCCTAGGAGATCATCAGCCCCAGCACCATAGACAACATCGAGATGATC
>USBC01000132.1 GCA_900552845.1 uncultured Oscillospiraceae bacterium
AACTCGATCCAGACATCACCGTACTGGCCGTGACCGCCGGACTGCTTCTTATGCTTGCCCTGTACGCGTACCTTCTTGCGGATCGTCTCGCGATATGCCACACGGGGCTTCACCAAGCCGATATCAATGCCGAACTTGGATTTGAGCTTGGAAACAACAACGTCCAGATGCTGCTCGCCCAAGCCGGAGATGACCTGCTGCTTGGTTTCTACATTATTCTCGAAGCCGATGCAGGGATCCTCCTCCATCAGGCGCTGCATGGCACCGGCAATTTTAGCCTCGTCGCCCTTACCCTTGAGCTCGATTGCCATGGAAAGGCAGGGAGCGGGGAATTCGGTGGGCTTGTAGGCAATCACACGCTTGGCGTCACACAGGGTATCGCCGGTCACGGCGTTGGAAAGCTTGGTGATAGCACCGATATCGCCGGCGCAGATGGCATCAACCTCGTCCTGCTTCTTGGCGCGGCAGCACAACAGCTTGCCCAGACGCTCCGGCTCACCGGTGCGGGCGTTTATGGGGGTCATGCCGGCAGAAAGCTTACCGGTAATGACCTTGACAAAGGACAGCTTACCAACAAAGGGATCGGCAACGGTCTTGAATACAAAAGCAGATTCGGGTGCATTGGGATCACACTTAACGGTCTCACCCTCTACGGTCTCCTCACAGCAGCCGTCGGCGGCGCTGGGCAGGAAGTGAACGATGGCGTCCATCAGCACCTGACTGCCGGAGCCGGAGGCTGCGCTGCCGCAGAATACGGGAGCGATGGTTCCGCTCTTAACACCGGCGGCGATGCCTTTCTGGATCTCCTCCTTGGTGAACGGCTCCTCCATGAAGAACTTTTCCATCAAGGCATCATCTGTCTCGGCAACCGCCTCGTTGAGCGCCATTTTCATCTCCTCAACACGGTCGGCGGCGGCAGCGGGAACTGCGATTTCATTGAGCTTGTTTGCCTTGGGGTCAAACTTGTATGCCTTATCATCGACCAGGTCGATATAGCAGTCTACCGCGTCACCCTCCATGTGGGGAATGATAACGGGGCAGACGGAATTGCCGAACACTTCCTTGATTCCCTCGAAGGTCTTATAAAAATCGGCATGCTCCACATCGAGCTTGTTGATAAAGAACGCCTTGGATTTGTTCATGCGGGTAGCAAGGCGATAAGCCTTCTCGGTGCCGACAGCTACGCCGTCCTTGGCGGAAACGACCAGCAGCACGGTCTCGGCAGCGCGAATGCCCTCCGAAACGCCGGCGGCGAAATCGAACATACCGGGGGTATCCAGCAGGTTGATCTTTACACCGTTCCAGTCAAAGGGGGCAACGGCAGAGCTGACCGATACCTGGCGCTTGATCTCCTCGGGATCGAAGTCGCATACGGTATTGCCGTCTGCAATTTTGCCCAAACGGTCGGTTGTACCGGATTTGAACAGCAGCATCTCGGCAAGACTGGTCTTACCCGCGCCGCTGTGACCTGCTAAAGCAACATTGCGGATTTTATCCGCTGTGTACTGTTTCATAGTTAGGATTTCCCCTTTCAATCTTTGAGTCGCGACTCCTTAAAGACGCATTACAGAACAATTATACCTTTTTGTCCACTTTTACGCAATAATAAACTTTGTTAATCTACACGGCGCTTTGCCAAAATACACCGCGGTATTTTGTGCTATTTGCTGTTTCTCGCCCCTTTTTCCCAAAATTTCCGTCTTTTCGGGGGCTTCCGGGGGCGCCGAACCGCCCGCAGGGTAAGCCGCCCCATCGGGGCGGCTTCGACGGCTTCGCCGTCGGGTCGGGGCTGCGCCCCGACCGCCCTGCGGGCGGCTTGGCGCCCTATGAGGGGTATTCCTCCTCCAATACCAAACGGGCGCCGCCGAAGCGGCCCCCGCTATTCTACAGGTTCTGTTTACTTCTTCCGCACCCAGCCCAGCAGCACCGTGGGAACGAACCACAGGAGCTGATAAGCTCCGAGACTCCACCATGTCACACGATTCAGCGCACCGGAATATGCCAGCAGAGTGATAATGGCAAAGCCGATGAGCACACTGAGCACCAGCAGAACACTGATCGCTTTGGCGATACCATACTCCCGCTGGGCGGAAAGCAGGCTGTGCAGACTGCCCGCCATGCTGCCGCTTACCATCTCTGCCGCCGTTTCGCCGGTACCGTCCAAGGCCAGCTCCGCCTCCTGCTGCAGCGTTGCCGGTACCATGTGGATATTCTCTGTCTGCAAGCCGTACACCTGCGCCACACGCTCCGGCGTAATGTTGGGATCGGTGGTGTGAACCAGCAGGGCGATTCCTGCCTTTTCCAGCTCCCGCAGCTGGGTTTTCAGCTGCTTATCGGCATGATAGCTGATGACGAACCCCGCCGAAAGACTGCCGAAATTGGAAAGATACAAAAGCTCCTTTCCCTCTGCCGAAAGGCTCGCTTCCACCTCCATGGGGGGAACCGCAACGCCGTGGGCAAGCAGCAGACTGCGGTTTCCGATAAGCACCCTACCGCCGTCCACCCATGCAGAAATTCCTCTGCCCTCTTCGCAGGTGATGCTTTCCACCGGCTTCAGGTTTTTTTCGTTGGTAATCATACCACGGAAAATACCGGTCAGGGAATTATCCACGCTGCACAGCACGCTGGCGGCATTCAAAATTGCTTCGTCAATGGGCTTCTTTTCAAATGTTCTTATTCCGTGCAGGGTAATGCTTCCTCCGGGGAAGAGATCACTGCCTCGCAGCAAAACGCCATCGGTATCATGCAGTTCCTCCACTGCGTCCTCGTTCAGAAGATTGGCACGCCAGCGGTTCAATCCCTCATTGGCGCTGCGCAGCGGCATATGGCTGCCCAGCGTTGCTGCCAGCGGTGAGGTAATACACAGCGCCGAGGTAAAGATGGAAACCGCTTCAAATACAGTCCCCTTGGCAAGGAAATACTCCAGAAGTGCCATGACCACCGCCGCCAATATCGTAATGGGCGCCAGCACTCCGCTGAGGCTTTCGGTCATGCCGGTTTCCTCCAGCACCGCCTCGGCGTCCTCCGGCAGACCGGTATCGTCCAGCGTCACCGTCTTTTCCGGCTGCTCCGGCAGCTCCGCCGCCCATTCGGTCAGCCGGCTCTCCGGCAGGGTGCGGCATGCCACGGGACGCAGCATCGCCATGGCGCGGCAGCTTTCGCGCTGGCGGGCGTTTTTCACCAGCTTGCCCCAGGTATTAAAAAACAATATCAGAGCGGCAAGCGGCAGAAAAATATTATTCCCGTACTGCGCCAGCAGGTCGGGCTGCGCCGACATAAAGCTGCCCTGCAAAAGGCAGGCGAAAACGGTAAGGGTCACATAGGCGTCGTTGCTTTGGCGGCCGGGGAACAGCGCCAGAAAGCCGTTGCCGAGGGTGCCGCCGCAGCACAGGGCAGAAAGGGCGGTAAGCCCCACCATCAGCCGCAGGCGCAGGTAGGTGGTGGTCGCCAAGGCTCCCGGCAGCAGCAGATGGTACACCGGTGCCAGCGCCAGATAAATGACCCCCACCAACATCAGCAGGTTCAGGATCAGGGTGATCGCCAGTCCGCGCTGCCGCTTTTTCAGCGTCTGCATCAGTGCTTCGGCGCTTTTCCGTGCGGCAGAAGCCTCCCACAGCGGCTGTTTCACTCTTGCCGCCGGAATTTCCCGTCCCGCCGGGGCTTTTACCCCCGCTGCCGGCATTTCCGGCTCCGTGGGCTGCGGCTCCTCCGCCTCGGGCAGCGTCCATTCCTCCGGCTGTACCACCGGCTCCTGCTGCTTCGGCTCCTCCCACAGGAATTCCGGCTCCGCAGGCTTTGCCGGCTCCGCAGGCTTTTCAGCCTTACGCAGCAGTTCTGCGGGGCTCGGTTCGGTCTTTTTCACCGGCTCCGTCCTTTTTGCCGGTGTGGGCTGGGGTTTGGAAGTCGGCGCCGCAGTTTTCCGTACACCTGCCTGTGCCGCATCTAACTGCCGCAGCAGATCCTCCGGTGTAGTAGCTTCTCTCCGTCCCTCCGGGCGGGCAGTCCGCTCCTCGCGGGCACGCTTTTCCTTTACTTCACGCAGAATATCGTCCACATTATAGCGGTTTTCAGCCATCGTATTCCCTCCGCTCATGTCAATGTCATTTTATCTTGCCTTCAAACCCAGCCGCTGGCGGGTAATCTCGTACAGAATGATGCCGCCCGCTACCGAAGCGTTCAACGAGTTGATCTGTCCCTTCATCGGCAGCGCCGCAATAAAGTCACACTCCTCCCGAACCAAACGGCTGACGCCGCTGCCCTCGGAGCCGATAACCAGTCCCACCGCTCCCTTAAAGTCCAGCTCGCACCAGTTTTGTCCGTCCATATCGGCACAGGTGAACCACACATTTTTTTCGGCTTTCAGGGTCTGCATGGTTGCTACGATATTGGCGACCCGAACCACCGGCAGGCACACCGCAGCCCCCGCCGAGGATTTAACTGCCGCTGCAGTCAATCCCGCACTGTGCCGTTTGGGGATAATGACCCCATGCGCCCCGCAGGCCTCCGCCGTACGGATAATGGCGCCTAAATTGTGCGGATCCTCAATGCTGTCGCAAATGACAACAAACAGCGGCTCCTCGCCTGCCCGCTCGTAGATATCCTGCAGCTCGGCATAAGCCGCTGCTGCGCAGATTGCCGCCACACCCTGATGCGTCTCAATACCGGAAAGCTGCGTGAGCTTTTCACGGGTCGCCTCCTTGATCGGTATGCCCTGCTCCCTTGCCTTATTCAAAATCGCAGCGACCGGGCCCTTGGGGCTGCCGCTTTGTATGTACACACATTCCAGTTCCCTGCCGCTGCGCAGTGCCTCCAGCACCGGATTCCTGCCGGCGAGCACTGAGCTCTGTTCTCCCGCCGTTTTCTTCTCCTGCATGGTGATGTCCCTTTCCGCACCCGTGTGCTCTGCCGCTTTTGCGGGCGGCGCGGGAGTAACCCGCGGCCTGCCCTGTTTTTCCTGATAGTGATAGATAATTATATTATAGCATACCATTTTGCAAAAATCGACCCTATTTTATCAGAAGTCCCCCCAATGTTGAGAGTATCATTAAATGCAGAAGAAACCGTTACGGTTTTTCCTGCATTATTTTTTTATCCGAAGGCAGGCGGA
>USBC01000133.1 GCA_900552845.1 uncultured Oscillospiraceae bacterium
TGCCGGTGTCATAGCAGTTGGCGGACGGATTGTCGTCTCGGTAATTTTCGTTCCACATTTCCGGGCCCCATTTGGTCTCATCCGGCAGCACCTGCTTCGGATAGACGATCGGCCCCTCCTTCGTACACAGCTTCTACCCGAGCTTGGCGGCACCCGCCGGGCACACCTTGGCGCACTGACCGCAGGCAACGCAGGCGGTCTCGGAAAGAGGCAGATCAAAGGCGGAGGCAATATGGGTATCATAGCCGCGCTCGCAGGTCTCTATCACGCCGGCATACTGGTTCTTACGGCAAACGGCAACACAGCGGCGGCACAGAATGCACTTCGAGTTATCGCGAATCAAATGGGGCATGGAGGCATCGGTATGATAGCCCTGATCCTTCTTGGTAAAGCGATCCATCTCCACACTGTATTCCCGGCACAGCTTCTGCAGCTCACAGTCGGTATTGCGGGAGCAGGAAAGGCAGTCGGTGCGGTGGGTGGAAAGGATCAGCTCCAGCGTGGTGCGGCGGTACCTTTGCAGGGTGGGGGTATTAGTGAATACCTCCATGCCCTCGTTTACCGGCATCACGCAGGCGGCAGCCAGTCCTCTGGCGCCCTTTACCTCGCAGACGCAGATGCGGCAGGCGCCGATGGCATTGATCTCCTTGAGGTAGCACAGGGTGGGGATCCGGATCCCGGCAAGGTGCGCGGCTTCCAGAATGGTAGCACCCTCGGGAGCGACCACGGGAATGTTATTGATCTTGAGATTTACAGTATTCATTGTCGGTCACTCCTTTCTTATCGTTTTACAATGGCGTTAAAGCGGCAGGTCTCCATGCAGGCGCCGCACTTGATGCACTTACGGGTATCGATCTGGTGGGGCTTTCTCACCTCGCCGGAGATCGCATTGACGGGGCAGGCACGGGCGCAGGCGGTGCAGCCCTTGCACTTGTCCTCCTCGATGACATAGTGAACCAGCCGCTTGCAAACGCCGGCGGGACAGCGCTTTTCGATGCAGTGCGCCTCGTACTCGTCACGGAAATAATGCAGGGTGGAAAGCACGGGGTTGGGGGCAGACTGTCCCAGTGCGCACAGGCTGTTTGCCTTGATGTAGTAGCACAGCTCCTCCATCTCCTTCAAAAGCTCCGGTGTACCGTTGCCGCTGGTGATCATCTCCAGCATTTCCAGGAGACGGCGGGTACCGATCCGGCAGGGGGTACACTTGCCGCAGCTTTCATCTACGGTGAATTCCAGGAAGAACTTGGCGATATCCACCATGCAGGTGTCCTCGTCCATGACGATCAAGCCGCCGGAACCCATCATGGAGCCGATGGCGGTGAGGGAGTCGTAGTCGTTGGGGGTGTCGATGAGCTTGGCGGGGATGCAGCCGCCGGAGGGCCCACCGGTCTGCGCCGCCTTGAATTTCTTGCCGTTCGGAATGCCGCCGCCGATGTCCTCTACGATCTCTCGCAGGGTGGTGCCCATCGGGATCTCCACCAGTCCGGTATTGTTGATCTTACCAACCAGACAGAAGACCTTGGTGCCCTTGCTGCGCTCGGTGCCCATGCCGGCAAACCAGTCGGCGCCATTCAGGATAATACGGGGAATATTCGCCCAGGTTTCTACATTGTTCAGAATGGTGGGAACGCCGAACAGCCCCTTGACCGCCGGGAACGGAGGACGGGGACGCGGCTCGCCGCGGTGACCCTCGATGGAGGTCATCAGCGCGGTCTCCTCGCCGCAGACGAAAGCGCCGGAGCCAAGGCGCAGCTCAATATCAAAGGCAAAGCCGGTGCCGAAGATGTCGTCACCGAGGAAGCCGTACTCTCTCGCCTGCTTGATGGCGATCTGCAGACGGTGAATGGCGATGGGGTACTCGGCGCGGACATAGATATAGCCCTGATGCGCACCGATGGCATAACCGGCAATGGTCATGGCCTCCAGCACCACGTGGGGGTCGCCCTCCAGTACGGAGCGATCCATGAAGGCGCCGGGGTCGCCCTCGTCGGCATTGCAGCAGACATATTTTACATCGCCCTTGCTTTGGCGGGCAAAGAACCATTTTTGACCAGTGGGGAAGCCGCCGCCGCCGCGTCCGCGCAGACCGCTGTCCTTGATGGTCTGAATGACCTCATCGGGGGTCATCTGAGTCAGCACACGGCCCAGCGCCTCATAGCCGTCCATGGCAATGTATTCATCAATATTTTCGGGATTGATGACGCCGCAGTTGCGCAGTGCCACACGATGCTGCTTTTCATAGAATTTGGTGTGATTGAGGTTCTTGATGGTCTGGTCGTCCGCCACCGTCTCCTGATACAAAAGACGGGTCACGATACGGCCCTTGAGAATATGCTCCTCCACGATCTCGGGGATATCCTCCAGCTTGACATGGCTGTAGAAGCAGCCCTCAGGGTATACCACCACCACGGGGCCCAGTGCGCACAGACCAAAGCAGCCGGTCTTGATGACCTGCACCTCGCCTGCCAGTCCTTTTTCCTCCAGCTCGCGGTTCAGCTCGTCTATCAGCGCCTGCGAATTGGAGGAGCTGCAGCCGGTACCGCCGCACACCAAAATGTGTGTTCTTGCAATAGCCATTGGTTTTTGTCCTCCTTATTCCATATAGGCGCCCACGGTGTACTCCATCACCGGATTGCCGTTTACCAAATGCTCGGTGACGACGCGCCCCACCTTTTCGGGGGACATCTTGACATAGGTCACCTTCTCCTTACCGGGCTGAAAAACCTCCACGATGGGCTCCAGCTTGCACATACCGATACAGCCTGCCTGCGTTACTACCACGTCTTGCAGACCGCGGCGATTGACCTCCTCCACAAAGGCGGAAAGGACGGGGCGGGCGCCGGCAGCAATCCCGCAGGTCGCCATTCCCACTACCACGCGGGTAGCGGCGCTGTTATCCTGCCGCATGGCTACTTTATTTTTCATCTGCTCCCGCAGGGCGGCAAGCTCTTCCAAAGATTTCATATCGCGTTTTCCTTTCCTTTTTTACAGATATTTGTCCAGGATCTTGTCCACCTCATCGGGGGTCAGTCGTCCGTAAACTTCCTCATTGACGGTCATAACCGGTGCCAGACCGCAGGCACCGATGCAGCGGGTCGCCTCCAGCGAGAAGCGTCCGTCCGGCGTAGTGCCGCCCGGCTCAATGCCCAGCCGCTTCTGAATCCGCTCCAGCACCTCGCCGGCGCCCTTTACATAGCAGGCGGTGCCCATGCACACCCCGATATTGTACCTGCCTCGGGGGTTAAGGGTGAACTGCGCATAAAAGGTCACCACACCGTAGACCTCCGCCAAAGGGATATTCAGCTCCTCGGCGATGATGGTCTGCACCTCGATGGGCAGGTAACCGTAAAGCTCCTGCGCCCCTTGCAGCACCGGCATCAATGCGCCCTGCTGCTCTTTATGGGCGGCGATCAACTCCCGCAGCGCCTTTTCCTGCTCGGCCGTCCCGTGGAACGGCACGACGGTCTTTCTTTTTGCCATGAGAATGTGTCCTCCTTATTTCCTTTCGGAATTGTTCCTTGGTATGTTAACTACCGTTGTAGTTTTCATCTGCAATTCTGATCTGTACGGGGGCAGTTCCTTCCCGTATGCATCGGCGTCTTCTCCGAAGCAATTACAGCTTTTCCGGCTCGGGACAGCACTCGGCAATCCCATCGGCAATCTGTGAGGCAATAAAGCCCAAAACCTCCGGCTCGTCCAGCGGGATCTCCTCCCCCAAGACCTGCCGGATCTCGCGGGTATCCACGGCGAACTGCCGTTCCCCGTACCGAAATACCAGTCGAAAATCCTTTTCGGGGCTGCCCCCGATTAGGGTCGTCATGGTTTGGGGCAGGTCGCCCAGCGGCAGCCGGTCAATGTGGCTCATGCCGAAGGTCGCCGTTACCGTGGTGCCTGTGCCCTGCGTGCTCTGTACCGTCATTTCTCCGCCGGTCATCTCCGCCGCCATCTTCCACAGCGGCAGGCCCATGCCCACCCTGCGGGTGGTGCGGGTGGTGTAAAAGGGGTCACAGACCCGCCGCACCGTTTCGGCGTCCATGCCGCAGCCGTCGTCTGTGATGGTAACGGTCAGCTTGTCCGCAACGGGGCAGTAGCACACCTCCACCGAGATGAGGGTCGCCCCAGCCTTGACCGAGTTCTCGGCGATATCCAGGATATTAAGCGAAAGTTCCTGCAAAACAGCACTCCCCCTATCCCTAAGCATACAATCTATTTTATCAATCCTCGCCGCAAAAATCAACAGCCTTTTGCCTTTTTTGCAAGCGGTTATGTCATTTGTTAAATACCCATTCTCATCAACCCTTTATGATGGATAATTTGCATAATTAATTTTCCGCCCCCGCCGCCTGTCTGTGCGCTTTTTCCCTGCAAAAGCATACATATTTCCGGCATGCCGCACACAAAATACCAGCAGAAAACAGAAAGGAGCGATGAGCAATGAAAGTGGAATTGGCGCGCGAGGGGTGCATCGGCTGCGGGCTGTGCGTTTCCACCTGTCCGGCAGTTTTCCGGCTGGCAGCAGACGGCAGGGCGGAGGTAATACAGGTTCCCGTTTCCGAGGAGGAAAAGGCGGACTGCCGCTTGGCGGCGGAGGGCTGTCCGGTAAGCGTTATCACGGCGGAGGGCTGAAAGATGGACGAGCAGAAGCCGAAAGTCCCCACACCGGAAACGGCACCGCAGCAGGAGCCGGAGGTAAACGCCGCACCGCCGCCGGTGCCTCAGCCACAGTCCCCGCCCCCGCCGCCGGCGCCCTCTGGGGCGCCGGCGTGAGTAAACCATGAGGGCTACACCCCATGATTTTTACTTTTATTAAACGCGAAAAGGGGCTCCAAGACTGCCCCTTTCACACTGTCCCTGCCGGGAGATCCTGCGCCATACGCTCCGGTTGGGAGCGGGGCTTGTCCCATGCTTTTTAGTTTGTGCAGAGGACGGGTAAGGCGCGGCTGCGCGCCCGCCCCCGTGGGGGACGGGCTGCCGGCGGAACGCCGGCGGGGGGGCAAGCCGCCCGCGCCGCCGCGCCGGCGGCGGGGGCGGCGCCGCCGGGGGGCAATTGGGGGGCGGCCCCCCGGCCGGGTGGGTGGGGGGGG
>USBC01000134.1 GCA_900552845.1 uncultured Oscillospiraceae bacterium
GGCGGCCGCCCCCCGGCGCCCGGGGCCGCCCGCCCGGCGCGGGGGGGGGGGGGGGGGGGGGGGGGGGGCGCCCCGCCCCCCCCCCGGGCGGGCCCCCCCCCGACCGACCCTCCGCAAAGTACAGGGAGGAACAAAAATGGCAATCAAATGTGTATGGGAGCATAATGGCGCGGACAGCCTGCTGTATGCCGCCGACCTGCCGGGTGCCTATGCCCGCGGCGCCGGTCGGGAGGAGACACTGCAAAAGATGCAGCAGGAGCTGCCCCAATTTCTGCAGTGGGCGGGCGGCGAACTGCCGCCGGAGGAGCTGGCACCGGTGATTGTGCAGGAAAAAGAAAGCACCCTGCGGATCGCTGATGCCGACAGCGATGTGCTGTTTGAAAGCGAGCGGCTGCCGCTGACCCCCGAAGAATACGCGGCGCAGAAGGCGCTGGCACTACGCTCCGCTGCAGATTTTCTGGCGCTGTACCGCTCGATCTCCGATCCGGATCAGAGTGCTTTGCCGCCGCGCGAGACTTTTTACGGGGCGGTGCCGCGGACGGCGCGGGAGATGTACGAGCACACCAAAAATGTAAATGCCTATTACTTTCGGGAGATCGGCATTGCGGCAGATAATGAGGGGGATATCCTCTCCTGTCGCGAGCGGGGCTTCCTGCTGCTGGAGCGGCAGCCGGACTACCTCAAAAATGAGGTGTTCCTTGGCAGTTACGAGGAGGAATGGTCGCTGCGCAAGGTGCTGCGGCGGTTTATCTGGCACGACCGTATCCATGCCAAGGCAATGGCACGCATGGCGGCAAAGACTTTCGGCGTAGGGCACTTTACCGATCCTTTCGGGTTTGGTATTGGATAAAATCATCGAAACAGGCGAAATTCAGCACAAGCGGTAAATTCGGGCGCAGCCCGCGCGCCGAAGGCGCGTCCCCGCCGCCCCCAAAGGAGCGGCGGGGGTCAGTAGGGGGGCCCAGGCCCCCGCCACACCGGCGGGGCCCGCCGTTGCCGAATCCTGCCGAAATACCGGCGAGGAAAAGGATTGTCGTCGGACGAAATTTACCCAAAGCGGTTTTGGTGGGGGAATTGCGATTGACTTTACCGGCGGGAGATGCTATAATCAAGGCGTATTCAAGATCACCACTTTAGCCCCGCTTGCTGCACGGCATTGTTGTTTTGATCCTGCAGCGGCTCGGGTTTTGTTTTTTTGGGTACGAAAATATTTTATTGCAGGAGGTACCCGAATGAATAAAGGTACTGTCAAATGGTTCAACGCTGAAAAGGGCTATGGCTTCATCTCCAACGATGAGGGCGGCGAGGACGTTTTCGTTCATTTCTCCGCTATTCAGGTAGACGGCTTCAAGACTCTCGCTGAGGGTCAGAAGGTCACCTTCGACACCGAGCCCGATCCCAAGGATACCGGCAAGCTGCGCGCTGTCAACGTTATCCCCCAGTAATTAAACCGATTCAAAGCTCCCTGCCCTGCGGCGGGGAGCTTTTTCTTTGGGAACGGACGCCTTGCCGAATGTATGCCGATACGGTATAATGTCAAATGTAATATCCATAAGGGGGATCGACCATGAAAACGACATTTTATATGGTACGGCACGGACAGCCCGACTGGGACTGGGCAGAAAAGATGCGCTTCTTCGGGCCGTGCAGTGCCTATATGCCGCTGACGCCGCTGGGCGTAGAGCAGATCGAGCACACTGCCTGCGACCCCTTGTTGCGTGGGTCAGCGTTTATTCTTGCATCGCCCTACACCCGCACCATGCAGTCGGCACAGATCCTATCACGGCGGCTGGACTTGCCTGTAACAGTGGAGTGGGAGCTGCACGAATGGCTATACGACCGCAATATGCGGGGCGATCTGCCAACGGCAGATGAGCGCTTCGGGCGAACAGATATGAGCCGCTGCTTTTACCACTACATGGAACACGACAAGCTGACCGGCGAGGATAACTGCGAGACCTATGCCGTCATCGCGGAGCGAGTGCTTGGCTGCCTGCGTCGCTACGACGGACAGGCGGAAAAGATCATTGTAGTGTGTCACGAGGGAGTAATCCGCAGCGTGACCGGTATGAAGGCCGTCAATCTGGGGCAGATTGTACCCATTCAGCTGGAATAGGGTACAAAGGGTACCGCAAATAGGCGGTTCCTCACAAAGTTCTGCGGACAGTGGTCAGCCCCTGCACGGGGCAGGGAAGGAGAGAGACACTATGAAGGAGAGAATTGCGCTGCTGTGCCGTGCGCTGCGTGCGGGGCAGCCTGCCGTTACTGCCCTTGTGACGGGGTGCCGCGGTGCGACGCCGCGCTCCCCGGGGGCGCTGCTGGTGCTGACAGCAGAGGCTGTCGCCGGTACGGTGGGCGGTGGGCAGGCTGAGCACGATATTTTGGCACCGGCGCAGGAGATGCTGGGCAGTGGTCCTGCCGTACAGCAAGGCTGGCACCAGTGTCTTTCTGCCGAGGAGCTGCGCCACATGGGACAGGAATACGGCGGAGAGGAGGAGATCCTGTTGCTGCGGTGGACATCGCAGGATCTGCCGCTGGCGGAGCAGATGGTGCTTGCCATGGAGCAAAACGCCGACTGCTCTTTGCAAATTGAGTATAAGGAAGGCTGCTGGCGCGGCACTCTGCTGCCGGAGGCGGTAACCACCGCCGCAGCAGGGCGCTTTACCCTGAAGCTGCAGGAGGGCGGGCGGTGCTATGTATTCGGCGGCGGGCATGTCAGTCAGGCGCTGGTACCGCTGCTGGCCGGAGTGGGCTTTTCCTGCGTGGTGCTGGACGAGCGTCCCGACTATACGACCCCGGCGCTGTTCCCAGCAGCAGAAACCCGCTGCGGTGTGCTGCCGGAGCTTGCCGCCGCCATTCCCTTTTCTGCCGGAGACAGTGTCATTATCATGACGAGGGGGCATCAGGGGGACTATGAGGTGCTATGCGAGGCGCTGCGCAGTCCGGTATGGTACCTTGGCATGGTGGGCAGCCACCGGAAAACGGAGGCAACTCTTGAGAGGCTGCGGCAGGACGGCTTTTCTGAGTCGGATCGACGGCGCATTGTGACGCCCATCGGGTTGGCGATCGACGCCGAGACCCCCGCCGAGATTGCGGTCAGCATTGCCGCCCAACTGATTCAGAAGCGGGCGGCGCGGCGGCGGGAGAATGGTTGAATTTCTTTTGTAAATCGGGGCAGGGCAGCGGCTCAGACGGCGCTCGCAGGGCGCTCCGGCTGCGCCGGAGCCGGCGGTCGGAGACCGTCGAAGCCGCCCCGCAGGGGCGGCTTGCCCTGCGGGCGAACCTGCCGTCTGGGGGAGCTCCGCCGCTTTTTGCCCAAAGACCCGTCCCAAGCGCTTATCTGCAAACCCTTGGAATGTGCAAACCAATATCACGGCGGGGCAAGCAAGCCGCCGAGGAGGACATTATGATAAAAATCACACCGGATTTTCCTTGTATTCACTGCGGCGCCTGTGCCGAGGCGTGCCGCCATGGCGTAATTAAAATGGTACCCGACGCAGAGGGAAAACTTGTTCCCAAAATTTCCTTTTCCTCCTGCCGGTACTGCCGCGCCTGCCGCTGGGCTTGTCCCGTTATCCCGCGGGAGGAGGTTTGAACGCCCCCACTGCCCAAACGAAGATCAAATAGCGAAATGCCCGCCCCGTGTACCGATGGTATGCGGAGCGGGCAGCTTACAATGAAGACGAAATAGCTCCCCGCAATGCGGGGAGCAGGGTATAATGTTTCCTAAGACAGAGCATGGATCATATCTCGTCCTCGGCGGGAGTATGGCTGCCGTTTACAGACACCTGTCCGTTCAGGACGCCGCCCTCCTCCACGGTCAGCTTGGCAACCTTGACATCGCTGTTGACCACACCGGTGACTGTAACCACCAGCTTTCCAGCATTGATGCTGTCGCCGGTGATATTGCCCAACAGCACCAAATGGTCAGCGGTCACGCTGCCCTCCACAGATCCTGTCTTGCTGATATACACATAGCTGGTGGAATTGATATTGCCGATAAGCTTGCCGTTGATGCAGATGGGAGAAGCACCCTCGATGTTACCGGTCACGGAATTTCGTGCGCCGATGATCATACATTTCGTTCCATTCCCTTTTATTTTCCCATCATATTGCACTTTTCTGTTCCTTTCACTCCTGCATTTGCCGAATCCGGACAAAAAGCAAGCCTCCCGGTGCGTGGGAGGTTGAAAACAACCGGAATCGAAGCGCTCGAAAGCAAAAGCCCCGCCATGCCGTTGCGCCGCTAATAAAACCCCGTCTTGTAAGACAAGGTGGGTAGCCTCCCGTGCTTTCACGCTCCCTTCTTCCATCTTGCGATGGGAGGTCTGCAATCCGGCAGCGGAGTTCCGGCTCCCGATAAGAAAGTGTTGGATCATATCATACGGCGCTGACGCACACAGCAGGGTGATGGATTGCTCCAAGGACTTCTGTATTCCGTTCAGCTTATTCTTTTATATGCGGGGGACGATGTTATTCTTCCTCGTCACCCTCCAAAAAATCGTATTCCTCGCTGAGCTTGTCGCGGAAAATTTCGGCAACACGCTCAAACTCCTCATCGTCCTGAATGGTATCCAGATACGCTTCGCCGTCCTCGTCCAGCTCCTCGCTGACCTTGAGAAACACCAGCTCGGCAGCCTCCATCAGTGCCTGCTCGGGATCCTCATTGATCGGCTCCAGCGCCATGTACTCTACGCCATCTACCTCGGCACAGGCAACGATTCTGTACTCGCTTTCTACGCCGTCCTCGTCCATCAGGGTCAGAATATCCTCGCCCCAGTTTTCATTTTCCATTGTGGTATCCTCCTTTGGATTTCTCTACTCTTATATTATGCGAAAACAAGGGTAAAGTCAACCGCTACTTGTATTCTGCGCCGCAAATGCGGTATAATGAGGCAAAGAAAAAGGGTTGGCCAACCCCCGACATGGGTGGGCGCCCGCAGGGCAAGCCGCCTTCCGGCGGCTTCGGCGGGCTGCGGCCGCCCGCGCCGGCTGCGCCGGCGCGCCCGGCGGGCGCCCCCCCTCGGCGGCGGCACCCCCGC
>USBC01000135.1 GCA_900552845.1 uncultured Oscillospiraceae bacterium
TCTAAAGAGGTTCTGCAGCAGGCTCTTTCTGAGTATGAAGGAACGCTTATCATTGTCTCCCATGACCGTTATTTGCTGGATCGTGTTCCCAACCGTATCTTTGCGATAGAACAGGGAATGCTTCATCAGTATAAGGGCGGTTATAGCGCTTATCTCAAGGCAAAGGCAGAGCAGGGGACGGAGAAAGCTGCTGAACTGCACTTGAAGACTGAGAGCGAGCAAAAAAAGCAGTATTACCGTGGAAAAGAGCAGCGCCGAGAGGACGCCCGCCGACGCAAGGAATATACCGAAACAGAAACTGCCATTCATACGCTTGAATCCGAACTGGAGCAAATCAGGTCCGAGATGGCACAGGACAGCATTCAAAACGATTACCAGCGCCTACAGGAACTTTGCGCCCAGATAGAAGAAAAACAAGATCTTCTGGACATGGCAATGGAACGGTGGCTGATTCTCAGCGAGGAAATGGGCAACTGAATAAACAAAAAGATGCAGCCGATTCATGAACCGACTGCATCTTTTCACTTATCCTCGTTCTTTTGCAATTCACGGTAGCTTCCGTCTTTCACTGCGTAAATGGCATCATAATCAGCGTGCATCAACTCTGCAAGTGGGCAAGCCGCTTCATAGCGCACACAGGTGCCGCAGTCTGTGCTCAAGGCTCTGGGCACCGGCGCCATCTTAGCGTTGATGCCCGCCTTCATCATGGCACGCGCAGTACACTGGGCGGAAAAATGTGTGTGGAAGGTTGCAATGTATGAATTCATATTATTTGGTCAGGGTCAGGGTGAAATCATCACCATCAGCCTTTACAGAAACCTTGTAGCCCTGGCTGCCGGCAAAACGACTGACATTCTCTACGGCACATTGGTTATCAACCAAAACGGTCAGCTCAGCGGGGCTGTTTTTATTTACTTCTTTCTGTACCATCACCACGGGCATGGGGCAGGAAAGTCCTCTTGCATCTACCATTTCTTATCCCTCCTTAGCAACATTGCGGAACGAAACGACCGCTACAACAACAAAGCCGATTACGACGGCGATCATGCCGTTCTGGGTAGGACCTGCGGCGGAAGAAGCCAAACCAAAATTGTGGCACAATGCAGCACCGACCATCATACCCAGTACGGTGATGGTGGAATCGGCATTGCCTTCTCCTGCCAGAACCAGCTGACGCAGCGGGCAGCCGCCGAGCAGTACAGAACCCCAGCCGACCAACACCATGCCCAGTGCGTTCCACAGGCCATCAGTATGAGCGACAGGCTGTCCTTCAAAGCCAATGTTGAGGTTACCTGTAATGAGGTTGCCGATGATAACGGCAACGATAACGGCAATAAAGCCATACATCAGCTTGAAATCCTTGAACATCATCGCATCGCGGATACCACCCACGGTACACAGACGGGAACGCTGTGCCAGCGCACCGACAATCAAACCAACGACCAACGCAGCAATCAGGGGAGCATGCTTGCTGCCGGGACCCTCGGTGGAAAAATGAATGAAAGAGGGAGCAGCAACAAGAAGGATAAGAAGGGCAACAACGATGGCAGGCATAACGCTGCCTTCCAAAGCCCCCAGATTATAAGAACGCTTCATGGTAAAGCCCTTCTTGAGGAACAGAGTTCCGACAAAAATGCCGATAACGAAGCCTACCAAACCAACGATGGCGTTTAAGTCGCCGCCGCCGATCCGGATCATCATACGCAGCGGGCAGCCCAAGAACATCAATGCACCGATCATGACAAACATGCCCAATACGAAGCGCAGAGCAGGGGAGGAGCCGCCGCGGCCCTTAAACTCCTTAAAGCCCAAGGCTGCAATCATGGAACCCAGCACAATGCCGATGATCTCGGGACGAATGTACTGAACTACACCGGCAGAATGAAGTCCCAAGGCACCGGAGGTATCGCGCAGGAAGCAGGCGATACAGAAGCCCATGTTGCCGGGGTTGCCCAGTGCAGTCAGCAGTACGGCAGCTGCGCCTACTACCAAACCGGTGACAACCACCAGCCAGTTTACTTTTTTCATAGCTATAACCTCTCTTTGTATAAAAATGTTCCTCTGCTTGTCGGGCGAGAGGAATAAACGCATATTCATGCGTTCATCATAATATAGAATAACGATGGACGCGAAAAATGTCAATGTTAATAGAAAAGAGGAGCAAAAAAATCGGAAAGATGAAATATCGTTCGGCATTGCGGAAAGGTTGATGCACTTGACTTGAATATCAAAGAAGCAGCCCTGTAATTATCGGACTGCTTCTTTCGATCATGGTTTATTATTTTTTATGCGATGAGGAGGATATAATTTGATGCAGTGATCTGCTTCCTGTGCCGTCTCCATCATTGCTTTTGCGTGCTCACTTGATTCGCCCCATAGGGTAAAATGGGCATCACAGCGGTCGCGCCGGAAGTTGTCGCAGCTCAGTTCTGCATATCGGAAGCCACACTCCGGGCAGCGTGTTCGGCCGATAAAATGCTTATCGTCCAATGCATACCAACAGGGCAATCGAAGCTGTAATCCGCAGGTGGGGCAGGGGAATGCTGTATATTTCTCCAATCGAATTGCTTTTTTTACACTGTACATCAATGGTATTTTGGGCTTCTTTGGTTTAACCAATGTGTTTTTCAGTGTCTGCAATTCTTCCTCGGAAGGCAGTGGACCATATCGCTCTATCAGCGCCCGACCGATGGCTGCGGTAAACTGCGCATCATAGTAAGCATCATGGTAGCTCTGTTCCTCCGGCTCCGGCAGTTCCATTGCCTCCACAGCGGTTTTCAAAGCGTAGTTCCGAATACTTTTTTCAGTGCGGTAGGAATATGCCATTTGGACATCGTAACGCTTAAGATGCTCCGGAACCTTCATTCCAATATGAGAAAGATTCTTTTCCAGTACGCCAAAGTCATTGCTGCTCCATGCAATAAGGGTATCGCAATCTTCGCACCAGCCAAAGAATTCTTCGATTACAGTTCTCAGCGGGTCAGCGTCCTGCAGATCTTTCATTGTAATTGCAAGCATCTTTTGGATATAAGGGTTCATCTTGCGGTAGATGACGGGGCGGATCAGCTGCCGAAATCCATCGATCTGTTGGAATTCCTCGTTGGTCTTTACGGCACCGATTTCAATGACCTCATCAAAGCTGTTGCCGTCCAAAAAGCCCGTATTCCACTCCAAATCAAAAAATACCTTATTCAAGGGGAAAGCTCCTAATTTTATACCTTCAATCAGGTAGAATGTTTGCTCATTATTTTAGCGCATCTTGCGACAAAAGAAAAGGGTTTTGGACACTTTCTTTCTAAACTCCATTAAGATATGGTAAAAACTATTGATAATTCATCACCTTTCGTGTAAAATGCAGATACCTTTGTAGCGAGCATAAACATCAGACCGACAAAGGGATTGGCTATCATTTGTAGTTAATGATAAGGAGAGGAAGAGTATGGCGAGAAAGCTCTTTTGTGAGCTGAGCCCTTTTTGCTACCGAATTTCGGTAGAAAAGGAGATTTTACGCCGAAATGTGCGGGATTTGTTTTCTGCGGTACGCTTTGCAGAGCGCCGGAATCCGGAGCTGCTGCCGATACTTCTCAAGGGACACCGTTCTCCCATGCTGCGGGAACTGAATGGTGTTGATATGCAGCTTCAGTACAATAAGGAAACCAATCTTCGTTTGGCTGGAGAACGGATCAATGGTCTCACTGTTGCACCCGGAGAAACCTTCTCTTTTTGGCATACGGTTGGCAGAACGACTGCAAAAAAAGGTTATCTAACGGGGCTTACCATCGGTGCAGGAAAGTTGGGTGCTGAGATTGGGGGAGGGCTGTGTCAGTTGGCAAACCTGATTCACTGGATGGTGCTCAACAGCCCTCTTACTGTTACGGAACTGCACCACCATACCGATGCATTATTTCCGGACAGCGGCAGGCGTGTGCCCTTCGGTACCGGTACCAGCATATTTTATAAGAATGTGGATTACCGTTTTCGCAACGATACCGACACATCGGTACAGCTTCTCATCTGGCAGGATGGACATGATTTGTGCGGAGAGCTCCGCGCAGAGCACCGCTTTCCGTATCGGTGGCGCATCGTAGAAGAGGATCACCACTTTCAAAGAGAAGCAGACGGTAATTATTATCGCTGCAGCCGCATCTACCGCATAAAAACAGATTGTAATGGCAATGAACTTGACAGGGAGCTTTTGCTGGTCAATCACTCCAAAGTGATGTATGATCCTTCGCTTATCCCTCCGGAGCAGCTAAGGGAGGCCTCATCATGCTGAGAGAACGCATTTTTTCCCATATCAGCGGTACATGCTGTCGTATGGGGAAGGAAACCCTTAGCTGGAAGGATTTGCACAGCCGTGCTTCAGCTTTGGCAGCGGAGTTGTTTGGCAGCAGAGAGCCGGTGCTGATCTATGGTGAAAAGTCGCCGGAATATGTAATTGCTATTGTGGGTTGCCTGTGGGCAGGTCGTCCCTACATACCGGCGGGTAAACATATTCCTGCTTTACGCATAAGAACCATGTTGACAGAGGCAGATATCAAGACAGCAGTTGTTGTTTCGCCTCTCCCTGAAGAGTTAATGGCTGGCATGATCTGCTTTTCCGTTCCGCAGCAGGGAAACGGAGAATTCTCGTTGCCGCCTGTTCTGAACGAGGATATTGCATATATTCTCTTTACCTCCGGCAGCACCGGGGTGCCCAAGGGTGTTATGGTGACATACCTCAATTTGGAGAATTTTATTGAGTGGTTCACCTCCCGTCCTGCGATAGCAGCATTGTACCCTCATGCGGTTCTTAATCAAGCGCAGTTCAGCTTTGATCTTTCGGTTGCGGATCTCTATTACACACTTTATATAGGCTGCACGTTGGAGCTGCTGCAGGAAGGCATACCGGCTTCCGCCGGTGCCAGCCGTGCGGAATTGGCGATCATGACGCCGTCGTATGCCGATTGCTGCCTTTTGGACGAG
>USBC01000136.1 GCA_900552845.1 uncultured Oscillospiraceae bacterium
GGTACAGAGCTATACCGAGCTGTCACCCAGCGGGACAGGCATTCATATCCTCTGCAAGGGTGCTCTACCAAAGGGGCGCAAGCGCCGCGGTGCAGTTGAGATGTATTCCACTTTACGATACTTTACCGTTACGGGTAATCAATTTGGCTTGGAGTACCCTTTTTCAGACTGTACAGAGCGTGTCGCGGTGATGCACCGGAAATACCTCGGGGAAGAAGAAACCGCCGGAGGGGCGCAAAAAGCTGCGCTCCCGATTCCTGCCGGACGGGGCACCAATGCAGACATGACGGTTGATGCCATTCTCCGCCGAATGTTCGACAGCAAGCATGGGCAGAAGCTGCAGGATCTCTATAACGGCTCATGGGAACAGTATGGCATCGGGGACGGCTCTCAATCCTCGGCAGATCAGGCTTTCTGCAACACGTTGGCATTCTGGTGCCGGTGCGATGCGGTGTTGATGGACGCTATATTTCGTCGATCAAGGCTGTACCGCCAAAAATGGGATAAGCGCCGCGGCGCAAAAACATACGGGCAGATTACCATTGATCGTGCGATCAAGGACTGCAGGGATATTTGGGAGCCGCAGGAGCGGGTACAGCGCCCGGCGCCTGCGGTCCCCCCACCCCCTCAAAATACTTTTAACGAAGTTCCAGTAATGGAAAATACCACGGTAGGTGAGACGGGACAGCGGAAATACTACACCTATGATGATACCGGCAATGCGCAGCGGTTCCGTGATGCCAATGCCGGACTGATCCACTATAACCATGTGGACGGCTGCTGGATCTACTGGGACGGCGTGCGCTGGGCGTCCGATGAAAACGGCGAGATTAAGCGGCGGGCAGATAAGATGCTGGCGGACATGGCAAAGGATCTCAAGGAGATGCAGGATGATCCCGCCTACAACGCCTACAAGAAGCATCTAAGCCGGAGCAGGAGCCACCGGGGAAAAGAAGGGTTTATTGCCGAAGCGCGCCATCTGGAGGGCGTGCCGGTGCTGCCCTCGGAGATGGACAGGGCAGGGAACGCCTTTAATGTGCGCAACTGCCTGATCTCCCTGAAGACCGGCAGAACCGCCGAGCACGACAAGAAGTACATGATCAGCAAGCTGGCTCCGGTGACCTATGATGAGAATGCGAGATATCCACGGTGGGACCGCTTCATTGAGGAGGTCACCTGCGGGGATAAGAGCCTCCAGCTCTATCTCCAGCGCATGATCGGATACTGCATGACTGCCTATACCAAGGAGCAGTGTATGTTTTTCCTTTACGGGAATGGATCCAATGGTAAATCCGTCTTCGTAGATACCATCGCTTATATGCTGGGCGAGTATGCCGCCAGCTGCCAGCCGGAGACTGTGATGATGCGCGACCGCAATAACACTGCCCGCGGAGACCTTGCCCGTCTGAAGGGTGCCCGTATGGTCGTTACCAGTGAGCCAAACGACGGCTGCCGGCTGGATGAGGGTATTGTCAAGCAGATGACCGGCGGTACCGAGAATAAGCTGACTGCACGCTTCCTGTATGGACGGGAATTCGAATTTTCTCCGGAATTCAAGATCGTGATGAGCACCAACTATAAGCCGGTCATCAAAGGAACCGATAACGGCATTTGGCGCCGTGTGCGTCTAATCCCGTTTACTGCGGAGTTTACAAAGGAAAACCGTGACCCACAGCTGACCGAGAAGCTGCGGCGAGAGTTGCCCGGTATCCTTAACTGGGCAATCGCCGGTGCCGTTGGCTGGTGTAAGGAGGGGCTGCCGCCCTGTGCCATAATAGACGAGGCAGGACAGGAGTACCGCAGCGAAATGGACCGTGTGCAGCAGTTTCTTGATGACTGCACAGAACGCAGTGATTCCGGTAGCACGCAGGCTTCTACCCTGTACAAGTGCTACCGCGCGTGGTGCAGCGAGCAGGGAGACCGTTTCCCGATCAGCTCGAATAAGTTCTGCAGTGAGATGAAAAGGCGCTATAAATCACGTAAAACATCAGCTTTTAATGAGTACCTTGGAATTTGCATTAACGCTTTTGGCTTGGATCTGTACAACAGGATGGAGCAGTGAAAAGTATGGAACCAATGGAGGAGATGGTGGAGTGCAGGCATTTTTGCAAAACTTCTCCATAAGAGCGCGTTTTATGAAATACTTTATAAAAATGCTTCCATTCTTCCATGTCTTCCATTTTCACCATATTCAGAAAGGAGAAAAGAGAAATGGACGGAAAAGAATACTGCAATAAGAGAGTGATGCTGGGAAAGTATCGCTATCTGATGGCTATGGTTGCACGACGGGGGAAAGAGGCTGCCAGATGGAATGATCTCGCTGCTCGTCCGGTAGGATCCGGCGTTGGGTCTGCCCGTACCAGATCCGGCGCCCAGCCTGTGGATATCGGAGCGGCTAAGGTGAACGCTTTAGCGATTGAGCAGGAATGTGACGAGTTGGCGGAGGAAGCTCGTCGGGAACGTGACCGGTTGGCGATTTGTATTGCCCTGGTGCCGGACGCAGCTTCTCGGGATATTTTGGAGCTGGCATACCTCAACGGCTACACGATGTCACAGCTGGAGCGGCATTATGATACTTCCAAAAAGACGATAGACCGGCGGATGAAGCGGGCGATCCTGCTGCTGGATGCAAACTCCACCTTCTTCAGGAATGCAGGCTCCTGAAAATTGTCCGCATTTGTCCCTGTTTGTCCCGTTTTGTCCTCTTGTTTTCCATACCGTTATTGACTATAATACATGTAGAGGAGTATGCCTGCGGGGTGTACTCCTTTTCAGTTTCAAGGGAATATTCAGCTCGGGTTTCATGCCCGGGCTTTTTTATTCCTCCGAAAAGCGGAAGATCTTTCAACAATATATTCACCAAAAGCCGTCGCAAAAGCGATTTTGGGGTGAAAAAGACTGCTTTAGGGTGGTTTTCCACATTTGTCGGGCTTGCAGGTAGGTACTTCCCCGGGTATAGGGGTATCGCAGGTGCTTGCGAGCGCGGAAAAAATCCGGCTTTAAGTATTTTTTGGGCACTTGAAACTCGAAAACTCCCTGCAGCCCTCAGATCTCCGCATTTTTTGTGCAGGTTGCCAAGGTATTTGGTAGTGCCGGAAAGCCTGGATCAGATGGGCATTTTGACGGGAAAGGAGGGCATTCTGTGTGGATTGTGAAGTAGCGGATCAGGTCTCCATGGAGCAGCTGGAGGCGGAACAATCGGCTTCGCCGAAAAGGAAAGCGGCGCCGCTCGCCTTTGATGAGGAACTGAATACGGTGATTATGAGCAGCGAGTTAACGGCGAAGTATTTCGGTGTGTCACAACAGACGCTCTCCAACTGGGTGCGCGCCGGCTGCCCGCGGTATAAATACGGCTTTTACGATCTGAAGGAAGTCAGCGAATACCGCTTTAAGGTTGCCGGTCCGATGAAGACGCCGGAGAGTGAGCGGGACCTGGAGAGCCTGCCGGTTCAGCAGCAAAAACTGTTTTATGAGCAGCGTCTGAAGGCGGCGCAGGCGGAGGCTGCTGAATACAAAAATGAGATCGCCAAGGGGGAATATCTTCCGAGAGAGCAGGTCGTCAACGATCTGCGGAAGTTTTGTGTCGTTCTGAAGCGCAGCCTGCAGGGGCTTGGACGACGGATATCTCGAGATGTCGCCTCACAGCTGGGACCGGTCGAAGCCCGTAAGTTCGATCGAGCAATCAAAGATACGGTCGATGAGGCACTGGAGCAACTCAGTGTGGATGGAGTGTATCACTATGGCGGCAAATAAAGACTGGAGCTGCCCCGAATGGATCGCTGAGGCGCTGCAGACACTTCGCCCGCCGGGGCGAATGACGGTAAGCGAATGGGCAGATGCCCGCAGGGTGCTGGATGCCAAGACCAGTTCAATGCCCGGACGATGGAGCACCGATCAAACCCCATATCTGCGGGAGGTCATGGACTCCTTTAATGACCCTGAGATCGAGGAGATCAGTCTGCTGAAGTCTACACAGATAGGCGGCACTGAGGCAATGCTGAACATGCTCGGATATGTGATCGATCAGGATCCCAGTGCGTCGATGATCGTTTATCCCACAAAAGAACTGGGCGAATTTTCTTCCAAAAACCGTATTCAGACAATGGTGGATCTGTGCCCGGAGCTGCGCGAGAAGTACGATGCCGGTTCCAAGCTGTTGGAACTGCAGTTCAGCGAAATGTATTTGGTAATCAGCGGCGCCAATTCGCCGGCAACGCTGGCATCTTATCCAATTCGGTACCTCTTTATGGATGAGGTAGACAAGTATCCGGAGAATGCCGGTAAGGAGGCGGACCCGCGGGCGCTGGCGAGAGAACGAACAAATAGCTACCGGGATAACCGTAAGATCATCAGCGTAAGTACGCCAACCTATGAGGATGGGAACATCTATAAGGACTGGCTGGCTGCTGATGAGCAGAACGAATATTGGGTGACCTGTCCAGAGTGTGGAGCTCAGTGGTCATGGGAATTCAAACAGTTAAAATTCGATAACAGCTCTCCGGAGATGGCACAGCAGACGGCGATGTACTGCTGCAAGGAGTGCGGGGCAATGCTTTCAGACGCCCAGCATAACCGGATGAATCAGCAGGGCTTTTGGAAGAAGGTCAAAAGCAGCGGGCGGCAGCGTGTTGCTTTCCGCATGAATGTGTTCGCTTCGCCTTTTATAAGGCTTGGAGATATTGCAAGGCAGTTTGAGGTCAGCCGCAAGGATAAGGCGCAGCTGATGAACTTCATCAATTCCTGGCTGGCAGAGCCGTGGAAAGAGGTCGAGGAAACCACCAATGCCGAGTATCTGATGGAGCAGCGGCAGGGACAGTATAAAAAACAGATTGTGCCGCCCGGCACAGTGCTGATCACTGGCGGGGTAGATGTGCAGAAGAACTGCTTTTACTGTACGATCCGGGGTTGGCGAGCGAAT
>USBC01000137.1 GCA_900552845.1 uncultured Oscillospiraceae bacterium
TTTACCGGAGGAGCCGCAGCCGGTGCCGGAGCTGCCGGATCGGGAGCCGGAGCCGCCGGCGGAGAAACCGTCCGCCGAAAAAGCGCCGGAGGTGCCGGAGGAATACCGCGGCACAGTAACCGAGCTGACCATGACCGGAGAGGAAAGCCCCGCTTATATAAAATGGAACCATGCGTGGATCCGCAATTATACCAAGCTGCCGGCAGCAGAGGTGCAAAAGGTGCTGGAAACGCCGAACAGGGTCACAATCGACCCTAAAATCACCGCGCCGCAGATTTTACTGTTCCATACCCATGCCACCGAAAGCTATGAACAGCACGACAGCGCCTCCTTCGATACAAGAAACACCTGGCGGGATACCGACAACGAAAGCAATATGGTCGCCGTGGGGAATGTGCTGGCGGCGGGTCTGGAGGCAGCAGGGCTGCCGGTGCTGCACGATAAAACCCAGCATGATAATCCCGCCTATACCGGCGCGTATCTCCGCAGCACCAAAACAATAAAAAGCTATCAGGAAAACAACCTCCATCTGCGGGTACTGCTGGATATTCACCGTGACGCCATTCTGTACAGCGATACCGCTATCGCCAAAACGGTGTCGGTGGTGAACGGAAAAAAGGCAGCGCAGCTGATGATCATAGCGCCCTACGATGACGGAACGCTGGGTCTTCCGCAGTGGCGGGAGAATTTCCGCTTTGCGGTGGCATTGACCGATGCTATCGAGGAAAAATATCCAAACCTGTGCCGTCCGGTCTTTTTTTGCAGCCGCTCCTATAATTATGCCTGTTCCGACGGGGCGCTTCTGTTAGAATTCGGAACGAATGGAAACACACTGGAGGAGGCAGAATATACAGCGCAGCTCATTGCTCCCATCATCGCCGAGGTGGTAAGCGGCAGGGGAGGATAACCCTGCGCCGGCTGCCGCTCGGACGGCTTTTGCAAAGGAGAAACGGATATGAAAAAGGAAAAGGCCGAAAAAACAAAACGGCGCGCACGTCGGCAGCGTCGATGGGCGGCATTGCTGATTGTGCTGATGCTGGCTGGGGGTGCCGCCGCCCTGCGGCAAACAGCAGCGATCATGGCGGAGGAGACCCGATGCGGGCAGGCTTTTGCCGCCGTCACGCCGCGGGAGGGCGCCTTGGATTTTACGATACTCGGGCAGCAGGGAAGCGTGCCATATGCCCGCTGGGGAGAAGAATGGAAGGCGAATTTGACGGCTTTGCCGGCGGCAGGCAGACTGCTGCTGTGGGGCAGCCATGCGCTGAAAACTCTGTTGGAGCAGGATTTTTTGCCGATTCTCGATAGTTTTATGCGTTAGTGCTTGCATTTGGCGGCGGTTTTCGTTATAATATATCCGTTGCCGTGCCGGTGTGATGGAATGGCAGACGTGACGGACTCAAAATCCGTTGGTAGCGATACCGTGTGGGTTCGAGTCCCACCACCGGCACCATGGCGAGTGTTCTTACAGCATTTGAAAAGCTGTGAGGGCACTCGCTTTTTTCCCGCCTATCGAGAATAGCGGAAAAGTGCTGTCGAGGGTGCCTCGGATCAGCCGCTCCATACCAGCCCCATTGTACCAAAAGAACCGATGGCCGCACCATAAAGGATCCAAGCCCCCAATCCGTCGCTTTCCGCCCCGCATAAAAAAATACAATTTGCGGGTAACAACAAAATATATTACACAATAAAAAGGCGGGGAGAAAAGAATATCCATTGGTTAGTTGACACTAACCACAAGTAATGCTATACTTTGGAGCAGCAGCAAAAAGTGATGCTTTCTTGCGGAGATCAGCCGAAAACGCTAAATGACGCAAGAATTGCTTTGGGAAGGACGCCGCAGGAATGCGGCTTTTCCAAGGCGCGGCGGTTAGCCTTGCCTAACTAAATGGTGCATATGTGTCCGTCAGAGAGATCTCACGCTAATCGGAAGTGAGGGAATTTCTGCTGTATCGAAGAAACAAATCATACTGCAATGCAAAGGCGGTGAGACAAATGGAAACCTTTCTCGGAATCATGATCCCTTTCTTGGGTACAACACTGGGCTCGGCCTGCGTGTTCTTTATGAAAAAATCTCTCGGCGATCTGGTGCAGCGCGCCCTTGCCGGCTTTGCCGCCGGGGTGATGGTGGCGGCGTCCATTTGGAGCCTGCTGATCCCCGCCATCGAGCAGTCGGAGGACATGGGCAAGCTGTCCTTCCTTCCCGCCTTTATCGGCTTTTGGGTCGGCGTGCTGTTTTTGCTTTTGCTTGACCGTCTGATCCCCCACCTTCACATTGGAAGCGACCAAGCGGAGGGGCCGAAAAGCAGGCTGGGCCGCACCACCATGATGGTGCTGGCGGTGACACTACATAACATTCCGGAGGGCATGGCGGTCGGCGTGATGTATGCCGGCTTCCTTGCGGGGAACGCACAGATCACGGCGGCAAGCGCACTTGTCCTGTCGCTGGGCATCGCCATTCAGAATTTTCCCGAGGGAGCGATCATCTCCATGCCGCTGCGGGCGGAGGGCGAGAGCAAGGGTAAGGCGTTTTTCGGCGGCGTCCTTTCCGGCGTAGTGGAGCCCATCGGGGCGGTGCTGACGCTTCTTGCGGCACAGCTGGTGATTCCGGCGCTGCCCTATCTTTTGAGCTTTGCCGCAGGCGCCATGCTCTATGTGGTCGTGGAGGAGCTGATCCCCGAAATGTCGCAGGGGCGGCACTCCAACCTTGGAACAGTTTTCTTTGCGGCGGGATTCAGCGTCATGATGGTGCTTGATGTGGCGCTGGGGTAGGATTTATTGAAAGAAGGTACAAAGATAGTTCGAACAACTGTTAAGCGCATTCCGATTCCGGTGCTCCGGCTATCGGTCTGACCGAAAGGCAACGAGCATAGCCTCCGCATGGAGCAGCCGGCAAAGCATCATGCGGAACCCCGATAGCGGCAGCCGTTCCCTTATATCTTTATCTTTTTTCAGCATCTTTTTGCTTATATATCAGCCATTTCAGCAGCTACATTCAGCCCAAGGCAAGGCATATTGCCACCACCATATACTCCAATGAAATAGAGCAGGTCGCCTTCTCAAGCCCCGATGGCTCCACCGTTGTCATCATTATGAACCAAGCGAAGGCAGAGAAACCCGTCAGTCTGCGCATGAATGGCAATCTGATCGATTCAAAGCTGCCGCCCTGCTCCATTTCTACAATTGTAATTGAATAATGGCTACCGCCCGGAATAAGCCGAGTCGTGTAGCGAAAGCACCGGCGGCTCCCCACAAAGGAGCCGCCGGCTGTTTTCACTGTCCGGCAACCTCGCCGGTTTCCCGCCATGCCTGCACCAAAAGGCTGCGAACAGCGGCTGCGAAAGGAAAATACCCCTCTCAACGAAGTGGAGAAATGACGATAAAACACGATTGACCACCGATTTTCTTAAATAGGGGAGCACAAGTTCTTAAAGCTCAATGATTTTTTCAAGGTTATCCTTGTTGCCGGCGCAAGGCAGGTCGGCAAAACGATGATGCGCTGTCGCCTATGCGTCTGCTTTATCCCTCTGAACAAGGAAAGCGCCTACCCCTCCCGCAGCAGCGTCAGGATAATGGAATTGGACAGTAAAAAGCCCCGGTCGGTCAGAGCAATGCGTTCCCCGTCCGCCTGCAGCAGTCCTGCCCTTTGCAGCGGCGCGGCGCGGCGCAGCAGGCGTGTATAGTCCTGCCCGTAACGCTTCGCAAGGTCGCAGGTCACCCCCGTCGCCAGCCGCAGCGAAAGCATCAGTGCCTCCTCCCAGTCGCCTCCTGCACCGTCGTCCTCCGGCAGCGTCCATATCTCCTCTGCCGCCAGAAATTCCGTTATATCCTCTCGGAAGCGAAATCTCCGCCCCTCAAAATAGCTTGCTGCACCGGGTCCGATCCCAAGGTATTCCCCTAACCGCCAATATACCGTATTGTGGCGGCTCTCATAGCCGGGCAGCGCTGCATTGCTGATCTCATAGTGGCGGTAGCCGGCATTCTCCAGCACCTCGTAATAGGCAAGATAGCAGTCTGCCGCCATGTCGGCGTCGGGGCAGTTCACCGCCATGCCGCTGCGGGCAAAGGGCGTCCCCTCCTCGATCTTCAGCAGATAGGAGGACAGATGCGGAACCTCCAGCGACAGCCCGTACCGCGCCAGCCGCGCCGCCTTTTCGGGCGTCTGCCCCGGTGTCGCCAGCATAAAGTCCACCGAGATATTCTTAAAGCCCGCCGCCTTTGCCATCGCCACCGCCGCGTCGCCCTCGGCAGCCGTATGGCTACGTCCCAGCAACCGCAGCATTTCGTCCTCGCAGTCCTGCAGCCCAAAGGAGATCCGGTTAAAGCCCGCTGCCCGCAGGGTAAGCAACAGCTCCGGCGTCACCGTATTGGGGTTCGCCTCGGTCGTTATCTCAGCGTCCGCTGCCACCTGCCACCGGCGGCGGATTGCCTTCAGCACCGTTGTCAGCCCCGTGCCCAGCAGGGTCGGCGTCCCCCCGCCAAAGTATATGGTCTGCACCTCACAGTCTGCCGATGGCGCCGTTTCCGCCGCCCGTACCAACGCAGCCGTATACGGCTCCCGCAGTGACAGGTCACACCCGCTGTAAAATCCGCAGTACCCGCACCTGCTCCTGCAGAACGGCACATGAACGTATATACTCAACAGTCTCATCTTTTTCCCTCCCCGTTCCGGCTCCCTACCGTGCCTGCCTCGGAATCCCCTCTGCCGGCTCCGGAAATCCGGCGCAGCCCGGCGGCTCCGCCGCCTCAGGCGTGCCGCAGGCACGCCTGCCGCCGCCTTCGGCGGCGGGGGCTGCCCCCCGGTCTCCTCCTCATTTTATCACACCCGCCGCCGGAATACCACTCCCCGCACTTGTTTTCCACCGGGCTGCGTGCTATAATAAAT
>USBC01000138.1 GCA_900552845.1 uncultured Oscillospiraceae bacterium
AATCGCGCCTGTATCTTCTGAAGGACGGTGCGGTCCGCCCGCTGACCGGCGGCGGAAAAGAATCTTCTTTCTGTTATCTGGACGAAAACACCGTCCTCTTCGCCGCCGACCGCGAGGGCGAAAAAGAGCCGTCGCTTTTGAGCCGGTATTATAAGATCGCGCTCGACGGCGGCGAGGCCGAGCTAGCCTACACCTTTCCCATCCCCGTTTCGCAGGTGTTCCCGCTGCCGGGCGGCGATCTTCTCGTCACCGGCTCAACGTTCCCCGGCTTTGAAAATCTGTATACGGGCGACAAAAAGCTCGCCAAGGCGTACCTTGCCGAGAGGAAGGAAAACGAGGATTACGAGGTCGTCACGCAGCTTCCGTGGTGGTGGAACGGCGGGACGTACACGCGCGGCGCGTACGAGAGCCTTTTCTACTACGACGCGAAAAAGAAGTCCCTCACCCGCCTGACCGCGGCCGGCCTTTCCGTATCCGACGTGCAGCTCACGGAGGACAGGAAAACCGTTTACTACAGCCTGCTCGATGTCTCCGTCCCCCGCCCGGCGTACTTCGGCGGCGTGGATCTGTACCGCATGGAGCTCGCCTCCCGCCGGGAGGAAGCCGTTGCCAAAAGCCGCCCCGATTTCAATATCGCTGCATACGCTCTCGGGAGATCCTTCCTGCTTCTGCTTGCCGCAGACGGAAAGTACGGCATGAACACCGATGTTGATTTCTATACGCTCGACTACGAAACGCTTGCCGTTTCGCCCTGCGCCGTCTACGGCGAGTCCATCGGCTCGTCCGTCGGCAGCGATATCCGCCACGGCGGCGGACGCACGATGAAGATGGACGGCGACGTGCTGTACTTTATCTCCACGCGCTTCGACAGCGCCGGCCTTTATAAGCTCGAAAACGGCGTCGTCTCCCTGGTCACGGAGCGCGGCGGCTCCGTTGACTGCTTCGACCGCTGCGGCGGGAAAATGCTTCTCTGCGCGCTCTGGGATATGCGCGCGCAGGAGCTTTACGACGAGACCGGAGCGCGCATTACGCACTTCAACGACGCCGCGCTGCGCGGAAAATATGTCGCCCGGCCGGAAACGCTCACCTTCACGGCGGAAGACCACGAGGTGCACGGTTTCGTTTTGAAGCCGATGAACTTTGAGCCGGGGGAAAAATACCCCGTCATTCTCGATGTCCACGGCGGCCCGAAAACCGTGTACGGCCCGGTGTTTTACCATGAAATGCAGTACTGGGCGGGCAAGGGATACTTCGTCATTTTCTGCAACCCCACGGGCAGCGACGGGCGCGGCGCGTTCATGGACATCCGCGGCAAATACGGCACGGTGGATTTCGAGGACATCATGGCCTTCTGCGACGCGGCGGGCGTGCCGCTGCACCATGTCAAGCCGCACGGCGCGCTTTATAATATGGCAGCCAAGGATCCGGAGTTGGCGGCAGCCATCTGCCGCGCAGTCAAGGTGGCTGCTCCCGAGGCCATGCTGCTGGCGCTTTCGGGCAGTGAGATGATCAAGGCTGCGCAGGCATTGGGGCTGCGCGTCTGCAGTGAGGTGTTCGCCGACCGGGGTTACCAGCCTGACGGTACCCTTGTGCCGCGCGGGAAGCCCGGTGCAATGATTGAGAACGAGGAGGAGGCCATTGCGCGGGTGCTACAGATGGCAAAGCAGGGGACGGTATGTGCCATAGACGGCAGTGCCGTTGCTCTGCAGGCAGATTCTGTCTGCGTCCACGGGGACGGGCCGAAGGCGCTGGTCTTTGTGCGGAAGATATCTGCCGCGCTGCCTGCTGCCGGTGTAGAAATCAAGGCACAATAAAATAGACGGTTTTATCATGCTCTGCTGTTGAACGCTTGTGTTCAACAGCAGAGCTTTTCCTTTTGCCAAAACAGATTCTTTACGGAGGCTTTACCGCGTCTATCTTGTTTCTGCGGGGGTACAGGTGTATTTTTATAACTGTGATTACACCACAGGAGCAGGGGCAAGGTCAGTGGGTCAGCAGCTCAAAGTGATTCCGCTTCGTGATCAAAAGGCCCTCCTTTTGCAGCTTTGACAGCTCAACTGACATGGCAGCGCGCTCCACACAGAGGAAATCTGCCAGCTGTTGTCGATCAAAGGGAATGTCAAAGGAAAGTGACCCCTGCCGAAGCGACTCGGCAGAAAGATAGGAGAGCAGCTTTTCCCGGGTGGTTCGCTTGCTGATATGCGTAACCTTATCATTGAAGAGCAGTATCTTGTTTGCAAGGACGCTGACGAGATTGCGGATAAGCTTTTGGTGATGGTCGCAGGCGGTGGGACAGGCGGTAAGCAGCCGCTTGATATTGAGCAAAAGAATTTCACAATCCTCCTCCGCCACAACGCTGATGTTCAGAATAGCGCCCGGAGTGGCAGCGTAAGGCTCGCCAAAAAAATCTCCGGCGCTGCACTTGGATAAGATGTTGCGGTGCCCCCAGAGATCTTCTTGTATCACAAGGGTGGTACCGGACAGCACAAGGCCCATGACCTCGGTGGAATCCCCGGCGCGGAAAATATAAGCCCCGCGCTGGCGGGCAATTTCGACTGCCTGTACACAGTGCAGAATGGACAAAATCTCATCCTCATGTAAACCGGCAAAAAAAGGGCAGCTCCGCAGGATGGAAAGATGATTTTGCATAAAAGAAATCTCCTTGTTTGAAATCAAACATACAGGTTTGCTTTATTATACTATAATAGGGTTGCAAAAGCAAAATTATGCAAACCGGGAGGTAAAAATATGATCCGCAAAATCATCCATATTGACGAGGACAAGTGCAACGGCTGCGGTCTGTGCGCAACTGCGTGCCATGAGGGCGCGATTGACATCATTGACGGCAAGGCAAAGCTGGTGCGGGAGAATTTCTGCGATGGCTTTGGTGATTGTCTGCCTGGCTGCCCCACAGGAGCCATCACCTTTGAAGAACGAGAGGCACCTGCATATGATGAGGCGGCCGTGCAGGAAAGCAAGAAGAAAAAGGAATTACAGGAAAAGATGAAGCACCTGCATGAGGGCGGATGTCCCGGCTCCCGGATGCGTATGCTGGAGCAGCCGGGGGAGGCTGGCAGCAATATCGCAGAGCCGATGCGTCAGGCTCCCCAGCTCAGGAATTGGCCGGTGCAGATCAAGCTGGCCCCCATCAACGCACCATACTTCAACAAGGCAAAGCTTTTGATTGCGGCGGACTGTACTGCCTACGCATACGCGAATTTTCATCAGGAATTTATGCGCGGCAAGGTTACTTTGGTCGGCTGCCCGAAGCTTGACGCTGTGGATTACAGCGAGAAGCTGACCGAAATCATCCGCAGCAACGAAATTCAGGAGGTAACCATCGTTCGGATGGAGGTGCCCTGCTGCGGCGGTTTGGAGATGGCAGCGAAAAAAGCACTGCAGGCAAGCGGAAAGTTTATCCCGTGGCAGGTCGTGACGATCTCTATTGACGGAAAGATACTGGATTGAACTCCGCTTGTTCTGTGGAGCCAGACAATAGGGGACTGCTGCAAGGAAAGAGGGGCCGCCTGAGCGGCCCCTTTTTCGGAGGATATATGCTGTTATGCAAAGAAGGAGATGACAAGTGCAACCAGGAATCCAACGCCGCCGACCAGCGTTTCCATGATGGTCCAGGTCTTGAGGGTGGTCTTTTCGTCCATGCCGACAAGGCTCTTGACCAGCCAGAAGCCGGAATCGTTGAAGTGAGAGCAGACCGTGGAGCCGCCCGCGATGGCAGCGGTCACGCAGGCCAGATACAGCGGGGACATGGCGCTGATGCCGGGCATGGCGGCGATGATGCCGGCAGCCATTGTCATAGCAACGGTGGAGGAACCGACCGAGATACGAACCAGCGCGGCCACGATGAAGGCAACCACGACCAGCGGCAGGCTGGCGGAGGCAACAGCATTGCCGATGACATCACCCAGACCGGAGTTCTGCAACATGTAGCGCAGCACGCCGCCGCAGGCGGTGACCAGCAGGATCATACCGGTAGGCTCGAGCGATTTGGTCATGATCTTTTCCAGTTCCTCGTTGGAGTAGCCGTGCTTGTAGCCCAGCAGGATCATGGCAGCGATGACCGCGATGGTCAGGGCAACGAATGGCTCACCGAGGAAAGCCAGCACAGGCTGAACGGCAGACAGAGCAGGCACGACCTTGGCAACAGAGTTGGCGATAATCAGAACCAGCGGAATCAGGATGATGCCGACGATGGTGCCGAACTTGGGCAGCTTGCTTTCGTCAATGTCAGCCTGATTGGCAACAGACTCCGGCACAGGGATAAAGTACTTGTTGCCGCAGATCTTGCCCCAGATGGGACCGGCAACGATCATGGCAAAGATGCCGCAGAAGATACCAATCAGGATGACCCAGCCGAGGTCAACACCCAGCATCGTTGCGACCAGTACGGGGCCGGGCGTTGGCGGAATGAACGCATGGCCGACCGCCAGACCGGCCAGCAGCGGGATTGTGTAGAACAGTGCGGAACGCTTCGTGCGTTTCGCCAGAGAGAAAGCCAGCGGGATCAGGATGATAAGGCCTGCGTCAAAGAACACCGGCATGGCGATGACAAGACCCGTGATGCCCAGCGCCCAGGCGGCTTTTTCGTCACCAAATTTGCGTACCATCGTGACAGCCAGCGTCTGTGCGCCGCCTGAAACCTCGAGAATCGCGCCGAACATCGAGCCTAAGCCGACCAGCAGCGCAATGCCTTTCAGCGTGTTGCCGATGCCCTCATTGACCGAGGCAACAATATCGGTCAGAGGCATACCGGCGATAAGTCCAATCGAGA
>USBC01000139.1 GCA_900552845.1 uncultured Oscillospiraceae bacterium
GCCGCAATCCCGTGGTCGGCAGCCCCTGCGGCAGATGCGATTGTTGCCGTGGCGTGGATAACGGCAGCCTTGTCGATGTAGTAGAGATCGATGCTGCCAGCAACAACGGAGTGGATAATATCCGTGACCTGCGGGAGGAAGCTGTTTTTTTGCCCAATGTGGCGAAATATCGCGTTTACATCATTGATGAAGCGCATATGCTCTCGGTCGGGGCGGTCAACGCCCTGCTCAAGATCATGGAGGAGCCGCCGGAGCATGTCATTTTCATTTTGGCGACCACCGAGGTGCACAAGATCCCGGCGACCATTCAATCCCGCTGTCAGCGCTTTGACTTTAAGCGCATTGCACCGGAGGTCATTCGGGACAGGCTCTTATACATTGCCGGTCAGGAGGATATGACCTTGACCGAGGACGCGGCATCGCTGATTGCCCGCATTGCCGATGGCGGTATGCGCGATGCCCTTTCGCTCCTTGACCTGTGTTGGGCGCACGCCCACGATATTACCATAGAAGCCGTTAGCGAAGCAGCCGGTTTGGTAGGACAGGATTACCTTTTTGAAATAGCCGATGCCGCCGCGACCGGCGACTTTACCGGAGCGATGGACGCCATGGAACGGCTGTCAGGACAGGCAGTGGAATATGACCGTCTTTGCAGTCAACTGGTCAGCCACTACCGTAATCTGCTGGTGGCAGCTACCGCCCGCAATCCGGAGCAGCTGATCGTCTGCCTGCCGCAGACACTGGAGCAGTACAAAAAGCAGGCGGCGTGCTTTACCCCAGCCGCCTTAATGGACGCTATTCGTACCCTGCAGGATACCCAAAGCGCCATGAGTCGCAGCAGCAGCCGTCGTGCGGAAATGGAGCTGGCGCTTTTGAAGCTCAGCGATCGGCGGATCAGTCCCAGCAGAGAGGCATTGGTTGCCCGGATAGAGGAACTGGAGGCAAAGCTGAACCGCCTATTGGCAGAGGGCATTCCCACTGCGGCGCCGCAGGAACAGATCATGGCTCCCGCTGCTCCGCAACAGGAGCGGCAGGAGCAAATGGCTCTCTCCGGCACAGAAAAGACAACTGCACAGCCGGCGGAGCCTATCGAAAAGGCGGCGATACCGGAAGAACCAATGCCGGAGGAGCAATGGCTGCAGGTCTTGGAACGGCTCAATGTCATTAACAAGTCGCTGGCAGGAGCTTTGTTCGGCAGCCATGCCTATTGCCGTGGACAGACGGTACTTATTGAGTGCGATAAGCCTGTTTTCATCGAAATGATGCGCAGCAATGACTACACACGCCAATGCTTGAAGCGAGCGATCGCAGAGGTGACAGGCATAAAATACGGGGTAGGGCCCTACACCAAGGCAAAAAAGGACGAAACGCCGAATAGCTCTCCGCTGGAGGAGTTGATCAAACAGGCGGAGGAACTGGGTATTCCGGTTACAAGAGAATAAAAAACCAACAGAATGAAGGAGAAACCGATATGAAAGCAAGAATCCCGCAGGGCGCAGGCGGCGCCGGTAACATGAACCAGATGATGCAGAGAATGCAGAAAATGCAGGAGGAAATGACCCGCGCACAGGCAGAGCTGGAGGAGAAGGTCTACCATGTCTCTGCCGGCGGTGGAAATATCGAGGTAGAGATCAACGGCAAAAAGGAAATAACTGCGGTTATCCTCAAGCCGGAGGTCGTTGATCCGGAGGATATAGAGTTTTTGCAGGATCTTATTCGGGAGGGCGTCAACGAGGCGATCCGCGCCTGTAATGCAGATGCCGAACAGACCATCGGTGCAATTACCGGCGGATTGGATCTCGGGCTGTAAGGACTACTATATTCCGGAGAAAGGGTGAACGATATGGATTCCACAGCGGCGCCGCTGCAAAAGCTCATTGAGCAGTTTGCCCGTCTGCCGGGCGTTGGACGCAAAACGGCGCAGCGCTTTGCCTTTTATGTGCTGGATCTGCCGGAGGATAAGGCAAAGGAGTTTTCCACCGCTATTTTGGAGGCAAAAAGTAAGATCAAAAAATGCTCGGTCTGCGGCAATTTTACCGAGGGTGAGCTTTGCCCCATCTGCTCTGCAAAGGGCCGGGATCAGTCTCTTATTTGCGTGGTGGAGGATCCCCGAGATGTCCTTGCCTTTGAGCGCACGCGGGAATATAACGGTGTTTACCATGTGCTGCACGGGCTGATCTCTCCAATGGACGGCATCGGACCGGACCAGCTGACCATCAAGGAGCTGCTGGGGCGTATTGCAAAGGGCGATGTGACCGAGGTGATTATGGCAACCAATCCCACCGTGGAGGGAGAAGCAACCGCAATGTATATTGCCAAGCTGCTCAAGCCGCTGGGGGTCAAGGTCAGCCGCCTTGCCTATGGCATTCCTGTGGGCGGCAATCTGGAATATGCCGATGAAGTAACGCTTTGGCGTGCCATGGAAGGCAGAAGCGAGCTGTAAGGCTTGACATTTTGCAAAATTGTGCTATCATAAAAAATCCACCGGGAGAAAGGAGTGACCGTGCATGGCAGAAAAGCAGGGGATCAAGCAGATTGCCGTCAATCGTCAGGCGCGGCACGAATACTTTGTGGAAGACACGTTAGAAGCCGGCATTGAGCTGTTTGGCACCGAGGTAAAAAGCCTGCGCAACGGCGGACTGAACCTTAAGGACAGCTGGTGCAGCTTCGAAAAAGGGGAGCTTTTTGTGCGTCAGATGCACATCAGCCCCTATGAGAAAGGCAATATCTTTAACCGTGACCCGCTGCGCCCCAAAAAGCTGCTGCTGCACCGCAAGGAGCTGAACCGCCTGTATGGGCTGGTCAAACAGCAGCAGGGGCTTACCCTTATCCCGCTTCAGGCATATTTTAAGGGCAGTCGGGTCAAGATAGAGCTGGGCGTCTGCCGCGGCAAAAAGCTGTACGACAAGCGTGCCGATGCCGCCAAGCGTGATGCGCAGCGGGATATTGAGCGAGCCATGCGCGGGCGTGGCTAAACCAAAAAGTGAATACGGGGGCGTACCGGTTTCGACGGGGACTGAGAAACAGGGTAAGCGAGTAGAGGCGCTCGACCTCTATAAAACGGGTAACTTAAATATAAACGCTAACACTGATTACGCGTACGCTGCTTAATTAAGCAGCCGTCCGACTGTGGGGGACCACGACCACAGGAGGGCGTCGATGAGTGGTGAACGATCACGGAACGGGCTTCGGGTTCGTGATTGTATCAGAAGCTACTAAAGCCTTCAGCCTGCTGTCCGGCGGGAGGCAGAGGGAATGTTAAAAGAACAGCTACACTCGTAGAAAGCCGTGCGGACTGGTTTTCGGACAGGAGTTCGACTCTCCTCGCCTCCACCAAATAAAAAAGACGCCTGCAGGCGTCTTTTTTATTTGGTGGACCTTGGGGAACACAGACTCTTTGCAAATTCTATGACCACTGCCCTGATTAAACGCGATGGGGGAACCCGCAAACGGTTCCCCCATCACACTGCCCCCTCCCTTGCGGTGGAATAAGCGTTACCCCTTGGCGGAATTTTTATATGGCGAGGATTGGGGCGGTCTTTGTATTTCCCTCTCTCCCCCAAAAACAGCCTCCCGCTTTCCCGAGGAAATGCGCTATAATTGACCCGATGCTGCAAGTGGTAGGTGCGCCTGCCGAAATATAAAGCCATCGGGAGAAGAAAAGGTATGACGGAAATCATTAACGAACCGAAAACCCAAAATCCGCTCATTGTGAAATTTCGGGAGCTTTTGAATCACCATGCCTTTTGGCTGTACCTTTTGACCGATGAGGCGGAAAAAAGAGGACTTGACCCCACCGGGGGCGCTTGCCAGCCATTACAAAGTGCGGTATATCACAGGGAAACGGCCTGGTGAAAAAGGGCGGCACCAAAAGTCTGCTCGGGCTGAAAAAGACGCTGTTTACCAATGCTGCAAGATGGGTCTTTGAGATGGACAAGGGGGCATGCTGTCCGGCTCCTCTGCATTTTTTGACTGTAACAAGGCTCTTTGGGTGGGGCGAGAGCCGGCATTTGATTGCCCTGTCTTGCCGATTTTGCTGTAGTTCTTTCAGGCTGTTATTTTTTGGGACACATTGAAGTGATTGTCCCTTTTTCCAATTCCCAACCCGCACTATAATTTTAGTATGAAAAATCGCAGAAAGAAGGTTCCTCTATGCCGCCACGCTCCGTCAATACCATTGCCCGCACCCTCATTCAAACGATGGTGCGCCAAAAGCTGAATTCCATTAAAAGCGACCCGGAGCGCAGCCTGCGCAGCCTGGTGGATATGGGGCTGAGCTTTGCAGGCACCGGTGCGCAGCAGCGATTTTTGCAGCAGGCTCAGCTTGCCCTGCAGGACGAAAGCAGCGCCTATTACCGCATCATCTACGACGCGGTGCTGCATGTGGATACCGAGCACCTGATCGGCTTCGGCATGAATTTGGGCTACAACAGCTTGACCGCCGGCTCACGCATCATTCGCCGGCTGGAAAGCGAGTGTGGCTATGATATTCCGTGGTGCCTCACCCTTGTTCTGAACCGCAGGGGCTTTGACGACCATGAAGCCGCCTATGCCGATTTGATTGAACAGGGAAAAAAGATGGGCATTTATACCTATCTGCTGATGGCGCAGGAGCTGCCCGCAGGACTTCTTCCTCTGCTGCAGCAACAGCGGGACTGCGCTTTCCTGCTCTTTGCCGCTCCCGGCGACTTGACCGAAGACGTGATCAATATCATAGCGCAGCTTAAAAATGTA
>USBC01000140.1 GCA_900552845.1 uncultured Oscillospiraceae bacterium
CCCCACGGGAGGGAGACGCGGGCCGCGAGGCACCGCCCGACGGGGGGTTCGGCGGAGCCTAACCCCGACGGCGAAGCCGTCGGAATCGTCCGCAGGACGGTTGCCCTTCGGGCGGCTTGCACCAAGCGAAAATGGAGAGAGAAGCGGCGACAGGCTTAGGCCTCCTGCCACTCGCCTCGAAAAACATATTCGGCATCGCCGGTCAGCAGTAGCCTGCCATCGGTCAGCCAGCGCACCGAGACAGCGCCGCCGGTCATCTGAACGGTGACGGGCTGACTGCGGTTGCAATGCTTTTTCAGGACGGCGGCAACTGCGGCGGCGCAGGCGCCGGTGCCGCAAGCCATCGTTTCGCCGCTGCCTCGTTCCCAGACCCGCATTTTCAGGCGGTTCTCTCCCAAAGGCTGCACGGCCTCCAGATTAAAGCGGGCGGCTTTGCCAAGCTCGGCTGCTGCTGCCGCCAAGGGGAAGTGATCCACATCGGGGCAAAACAGCACGCCGTGGGGGTTGCCGACCGAAAGGCGGGTGAGAGGCTGCCCCTGCCACTGTACTGCCGCACCGGAGAGGGGAGAGGGACGCCCCATAACGACGGTGACGGCATGCTGTGCGGCGTTCCACAAAATGCGCAGACCTGCCGCAGTTTGGATACGGAGCGGCTCGTGACTTGCCCAGCCGCTGTCCCAGGCGTAGCGGGCAGCACAGCGAATGGCATTGCCGCACATTTCCGCCTCGCTGCCATCGGCGTTAAAGATGCGCATGGCAAGATCGGCGCCCTCGGCGGGGGAAAGCAGCACCAGCCCATCGCTGCCGATTCCGGTGTGGCGGTCGCTGATGCGGCGGGCAAGACCGGTGGGCTCATCGACGGTTTGGGAACGGCAGTCGATGAAGACATAGTCGTTGCCGCAGCCCTGCATTTTGAAGAATCGAAGCATGGTATGATCTCCTTTTGACGGCGGATAATGGGAAAGGAAAAGCGGTGGGACAAGGCAGTGCGGCGCAGCGGAGCGAGCTACGGTATATATTTATGGCGGGGGAAAGGAAAACTTGCTTTGTACGGCGGCAATATTTGAACGGAATGTTAAATTTGCGGCGGAAACAAAAAAGTGCAGAAAACCCCTTGATTTTTTTGCGAAAATGATTACAATAGTATATAGTTTAGCACTCGAAGATAATGAGTGCTAAAATCACCAAAAATATCATAACATTTACGGAGGGATATAATTATGACGATCAAACCTTTGGCAGACAGAGTTGTGATCAAAATGCTGGAAGCAGAGGAGACCACCAAGGGCGGGATTATTCTGGCGCCCAGCGCCAAGGAAAAGCCCAGCATTGCCGAGGTAGTGGCAGTAGGCCCCGGCGGTCTGGTGGACGGTGAAAAGGTTGAAATGTATCTGAAGGTCGGCGACCGTGTGCTGCTGGCAAAGTATGCCGGTACCGAGGTAAAGGTGGACGGCGAGACCTACACCATTCTGCGTCAGAGCGATGTACTGGCGATCGTGGAATAAATTGAGTTTTTAAGCGAATAGGAGGCTTTTATTTATGGCAAAGCAGATTGTATATGGCGAGGACGCCCGCAAGGCGCTGCAGGCGGGTATTGATCAACTGGCGGATACTGTCAAGATCACTCTGGGCCCCAAGGGACGCAATGTGGTGCTGGACAAGAAATACGGTGCACCGCTTATCACCAACGACGGCGTGACCATTGCCAAGGATATTGAACTGGACGATGCGTTCCAGAACATGGGCGCGCAGCTGGTGAAGGAGGTTGCCACCAAGACCAACGATGCTGCCGGCGACGGCACCACCACTGCCACCCTGCTGGCGCAGGCACTGGTGCGGGAGGGTATGAAGAATGTGACCGCCGGCGCTAACCCCATGATCGTGAAGAAGGGAATGCAGAAGGCAGTAGACGCTGCGGTGGCTTCCATTGTGGAGCACAGCCAGAAGGTAAGCGGCAGCGCTGACATTGCCCGTGTTGCTACCGTTTCCTCCGGCGATGAGTCGATCGGTAAGCTGATTGCGGACGCAATGGAAAAGGTTTCCGCCGACGGCGTAATTACGCTGGAGGAGAGCAAGACTGCCGAGACCTACAGCGAGGTGGTCGAGGGTATGCAGTTCGACCGTGGCTACATCACCCCCTACATGGTGACCGATACCGAGAAGATGGAGGCTGTCATTGATGACGCCTATATCCTCATTACCGATAAGAAGATCGCCTCCATTCAGGAGATTCTGCCGCTGCTGGAGCAGGTAGTGCAGGCGGGCAAGAAGCTGGTCATCATTGCCGAGGATATTGAGGGCGAGGCGCTTTCCACCATTATCGTCAACAAGCTGCGCGGCACCTTTACCTGCGTTGGCGTAAAGGCTCCCGGCTTTGGCGACCGCCGCAAGGAAATGCTGCGGGATATTGCAATCCTGACCGGCGGCGAGGTCATCAGCGAGGAGCTGGGGCTGGAGCTGAAGGAAGCCACCATGGCTCAGCTGGGCCATGCCAAGCAGGTGAAGGTGACCAAGGAAAACACCATCATCGTGGACGGCGCGGGCAGCTCCGAGGAGATCAAGGAGCGCGTAGCACAGATCCGCAGCCAGATTGAGACCACCACCAGCGACTACGACCGTGAGAAGCTGCAGGAGCGTCTGGCGAAGCTCGCCGGCGGCGTAGCCGTCATTAAGGTAGGCGCTGCCACCGAGGTGGAGATGAAGGAAAAGAAGCTCCGTATTGAGGACGCGCTTGCCGCGACCAAGGCTGCCGTAGAGGAAGGCATTGTAGCCGGCGGCGGCGTAGCCCTGCTGAATGCCACCGAGACAGTGGCAAAGCTGGTAGAGACCGTAGAGGGCGACGAAAAGACCGGTGCTCGTATTGTACTGAAGGCACTGGAGGAGCCGGTGCGTCAGATCGCTGCCAACGGCGGACTGGAAGGCTCGGTCATCATCGATACCATTCGCCGCAGCGGTAAGGTGGGTTATGGCTTTGATGCCTATAACGAGGCATACTGCGACATGATCCCCGCGGGTATTGTTGACCCGACCAAGGTGACCCGCTGTGCTCTGCAGAACGCTGCCTCCATCGCGGCGATGGTGCTGACCACTGAGAGCTTGGTTGCCGACAAGAAGGAGCCGACCCCTCCTGCACCTCCCATGGGTGATCCCACCGGCGGAATGGGCGGCATGTATTGATCCCCAAAAAGTGAATTTGCCCATAGAAAAGGAGCCGTCCCCACGCTGCGTGGGGGCGGCTCTTGGGCAGTTGGGGGTGCTTACTTGGGGACAGAGGAGAGCGAAAGGGGAATCGCAAGCGAAAAGTGATAAAAAACAGAGGCGAATTTTGACGGTGTAAAGAAAAACGCTTGACAGAAGGCGTAGGATAAGCTATAATAGGGGCTGTAAAGAAATCCGCTTTACAAAGCGGAAGGACAGGAGTGACCGCAGCGTGGCGAAGAACCTGGAAATATCCTTTCTGCTGGACTTTTACGGCGATATGTTGACCGATAAGCAGCGTGATGTGGTGGAGCTGTACTACAATGAGGATCTTTCACTGGCGGAAATCGCAGCGCACAGCGGCATTACCCGGCAGGGTGTGCGGGATTCCATCAAGCGGGCAGAGGGACAGCTTTTGGAATATGAGGAGCGGCTGCACCTGGCAGAGCGCTTCCGTCGGATCGAAGGCGTGCTTTCCTCCATAGTGGGGGAGGCGGAGCAGATAGAGAAGCTGAACGACCGCTATGGCGGTGCGCCGGAGATTGACCGCTGCGCCCGCAGCATTATTCAGCTGGCAAATCAGTTGGACGAGGACTGAACCGATAAAAAGGAGACCCTATGGCATTTGAAGGACTGACCCAGCGACTGGCGGGGACATTCAAGAAACTGAAAAACCGCGGCAAGCTGAGCGAGGCTGATGTAAAGGAAGCCATGCGCGAGGTGCGTCTGGCACTGCTGGAGGCGGACGTCAACTACGGTGTTGCCAAAAAGTTTGTGGCAGATGTGACCGAGAAGTGCATCGGTGCGGGCGTGCTGGACAGCCTGACCCCCGCCCAGCAGGTCATCAAGATCGTCAACGAGGAGCTGACGGCTCTGATGGGCGGCGCGAACGCGCGCTTGACCTTTGCCAACAACCCGCCGACGGTCGTGATGATGGTCGGCCTTCAGGGCGCGGGCAAAACGACGAACGTCGCCAAGCTCGCCGGCCTTCTGCGCCGGCAGGGCAAGCGCCCGCTGCTGGCCGCCTGCGACGTGTACCGTCCCGCGGCCATCACGCAGCTGCAGGTCGTCGGCGCACAGCTCGGCCTGCCCGTGTTCGAGATGGGGCAGATCGACCCCGTCACCATCGCGGTCGAGGCCGTCAAATACGCCAAGGACCACGGCAACGACATCGTCTTTCTCGATACCGCCGGCCGCCTGCACATCGACGAGCAGCTCATGGACGAGCTCAAGCGCGTCAAGGCGGCGGTGAAGCCGAACGAGATCTTGCTGGTCGTGGACGCCATGGCCGGTCAGGACGCCGTGAACGCCGCCACCGCGTTTGACGAGGCTCTCGGCATCGACGGCGTCGTGCTCACCAAGCTCGACGGCGACGCCCGCGGCGGCGCGGCGCTCTCCATCCGCGCGGCGACCGGAAAGCCCATCAAATACATCGGCACGGGCGAAAAGCTCGACATGATCGAGCCCTTCCACCCCGACCGCATGGCCTCCCGCATCCTCGGCATGGGCGACGTGCTCAGCCTCATCGAAAA
>USBC01000141.1 GCA_900552845.1 uncultured Oscillospiraceae bacterium
GGCAGCAGCGGCGCCTCTGTTTTGTTGGTCTGTCCCTCCGGATAAATGCCCATCGAGACCACGTTCTCGTCCAGCAGCTCCACCGCTTCATTGATGGTCTTGACCGCAGCACGGTTATCCTCGCGATCCAACGGCAGACAGAAGCACATATGCATCAGCTTATTAACGATCGGGATTTTGAAATTCTCCTTTTTGGAAATAAAGGCAAGGGTAAACTCCGAAAGCTCCGCCATCGTCAGCACCGGATCGAAGATAGTGCGGTGGTTGCTTACCAGCAAAAAGCGGGTATCCCGCGGGATTTTTTCCCGTCCGGTCACATTCATGCGCACCCGCAGCAGGAACATACCCACCTCCACAATGTTGGTCATCAGCCAGTGGTAGAAGCGGGTACGCCGGTCGGCGGGGCGGTCGATGCGGATAAAGACTGAGAGCAGCGCCACCAGCAGCAGAAAGATGATGATGCAGCCCAGCGTGTATCCCACCGCCAGCAGAATGCCGAGGAGAATCCCGAAGCCGTGCAGCATACAGGTATAAATCGCCAAGCCGATGCCCAGCAGAATAATGATCGTGAGAATCAAGAGAATTCCCTCTCTTTCGGGTCAATGTAATATCATTGCTTAAGATTTATTTAATATATCTATTCTAACGAAAAGTTTTTGTTTTGCAAGCCTCAAAATCGTTAAAATTTCGTAAACGATATATGGCTCTTGCATTTTACTTCGCACAGCGATATACTATGGACAGAATATCCATTCTAATTTTTCACACAGGAGGTACTGTTATGAATCATATTGACGCCAAAGGCAAGGCTTGTCCCATGCCGGTTATGATGGCAAAAAAAGAAATGGATACCGGCTGCGAAGCGCTTTCCATCACCGTGGATAATGCCATCGCCGTACAGAACCTGACCCGTTTGGCGGACAGTCAGGGCTTTTCTGCCGAAACGAAAGAGGAAAGCGGCTGCTTTACCGTTACCATGCACCGCACCGGCGCCCCCGTGCAGGAGATGCCCGTTGACCTGCTGAGCTGCTCCGTTCCCGCTGCTTCCGATTATGTGGTATTCGCCGGTCGTGATGTGGTGGGAGAAGGCGACCCGGAGCTGGGTCATTCCCTCATCAAGATGTTCTTCTACACCCTCAGTGAAAAGCCCGACCTGCCCTCCGCCATCTGCTTTATGAATGCCGGTGTGCGCCTTGTTACCGAAAACGAGCAGACCATCGAGCATCTCAAGGTGCTGGAGCAGAAGGGTGTTAAGCTCATTGTCTGCGGCACCTGCCTTAATTTCTATGGTCTTACCGAAAAGCTGCAGTGCGGCACCATCGGCAATATGTACGATATTGTAGAGACCATGACCAAGGCAGGAAAGGTCATTACCGTTTAATTTTCCGCCACCGCGCCCTTGCTCCTCCGGCTTCCGCCGGAGGAGCTTTTTATCGGTGCCCGACACGGGAAAGGCGCCCGCAGGGCGTGCCGGCACAGCCGGCACCGGTGCGCCAACGGCGCACCGAGGCGGGCGAAGCCCGCCTGCCCTGCGGGCGTCCTGCGCCAAGCCCCGTTCTGTCATTTTCTGCAATTTTGTGGTTATTATACACCACTTCGGCAGGTTTGTGGCAAGGCCTCTTGATTTCCGCTCGGCTTCTCGTTATACTATACTCGTTGGGAAATCACTATAAACCGGCGGCACTTTTTCTATGCAATTTTGCCATTTTCGCTGCTGTTGAGATTCCCGCAAAATGTTTTTTCGAGGTTTGATCTCTTATGATGACTAAGCTGAAGGATTTTTTACATAAGCGGCCCTCTGCGTGGTACATGGCGTATCTTCCGGTCTATCTGCTGCTGTTTTTCCTTGTGGAACGGCTGGTGCCCTCCACCTGTGATTACTGGGTCAGCTATCTGCCGCTGGACGACCTGATCCCATTCTGCGAATACTTTGTGGTATTCTACTGTATGTGGTATCCGCTGCTCATTGCCACTGCCATCTATCTGTTTGCCAATGATGACCGCAGCTTCCGGCTGTACGGGCTTTTTATCATTATCAGCTTTACCGGCACGCTGCTGTTCTGCCTCATCTTCCCCAATGGCCAGGATCTTCGTCCCACCACATTCAGCGATCCCAACTTTTTCACCTGGCTGGTTGGTCGGTTATACAGCGCCGATACCAACACCAATGTTATCCCCAGTATGCACGTACTGGGCTGTATGGCAGCCGTTTTTGGGCTGTTCCGCTGCCGCAGCACCCCTCGCTGGGCAAAAATCAGTGTAATTATTCTCACTTTGCTCATCAATGCCTCCACGGTTTTCATCAAGCAGCACAGTATCCTCGATGTCATTATCGCACTCATTGTCAGCATCGCACTGTACTTTGTAGTATTCGTTTGGCTGGATAAATACATCAAGCCCACTCCGCTGCCTCTGCCGGAGGACGAAAAAGCCTGATTCAGCAAAATAGCGCAGGTTCCCCCGACCATCACGGTCAGGGGAACCTTTTCTGTTGCCGTAGCCGCACTGTCCGTCCGTAGCTGCAAAACCCCGCCCTTGCGGGCGGGGAAGTGAAGCTTTCCGGCTACATTGCAATATTTTTTATGTCGGGGTGAGCGTCCATAAACGCAAGGATCTCCTCGAAGCTGATCTCCCGATTGAATTTGATGGTCAAGCCGTAGTTCACTGTGCCGTCGCCGTTGTGGGTGATATGGCTGCCGATGACCGAGACCTCCATCTTGCGAAGCTCGGCAAGGAAGGCGTCCCGCAGCTCCGGCGTATCCTTCATGGTGATGTTGATATCACGGGTGGCAAGGGCATCATTGCCGATATTGAACTTATGCATGATGCTCTGCATGAGAATAATGATAATGGTGGTGGCAATACCGATGGGGTACATTCCCGCGCCGATGGCAAGACCGATGCCGGCAGTCGCCCACACACCGGCCGCCGTGGTCAGCCCCTTTAGGGTGCTGCCGTTACGGTAAATGACGGCAAGACCGATAAAGCTGATGCCGCTGACGACCTGCGCTGCAATTCGGGCGGGATCGGCGCCGCGGTCGCCGGAGAAAAATGCCCCGTCCACCGAAAGGTCGGCAAAGGCATATTTGGAAACGATCATGATCAGGGCGGAGGCGCAGCACACCAGACAGTGGGTACGAATCCCCGCCTCCTTCAGTCGCTTGGTACGCTCGAAACCGATGGCGCCGCCGCAGAGCGTGGCAACCAGTACGCGGCACAAAAAGGCAAGCTGGTAGCCCCACGGCATCGCTTCGTTCATGCGGGTGATGAGATCTGTCATAAAGTGAAGCCTCCTTCGAGAAAAATGATCCGAATTCATGCCGGATTGTATCACATATTTTCTAAAGCTGCAATATTCGTGCGGGATTCCGCAGCCGGCAGGCGGCGAGCGCTCCGCTTTGTCTTGTGCTGCCCTTGCGGGCAGCCCTCGCCCGCTCTGCGCCCGCCGCCCTATCGGAATTTCTCCTTTTTTCGTTATTCCAGCTCATCAATCTCCCGCAGCCACAGGGCGGCGGAAGCATCGCTGGGCATACGCCAGTCACCGCGGGGGGAAAGGGTCACAGAACCGACCTTGGGGCCGTCGGGAAGGCAGCTTCGTTTGAACTGCTGCTGGAAGAACCTCCGGCAGAAGGTGCGCAGCCATTTCAGAATAACAGCGCGGTCATAGCGCCCGGCAAAGGCGTTCTCCGCAAGATAGAGGAGCTTTTGCGGTGGACAGCCATAGCGAATGAAGTGGTACAGGAAAAAGTCATGCAGCTCGTAGGGGCCCACCAGATCCTCGGTTTTTTGTGCGATTCTTCCGCCCTCATCGGCAGGCAGCAGCTCCGGGCTGACCGGCGTATCCAGAATATCCAGCAGAATCTCGGACAGGCGATCATCTCCACAGGTATCCGCATAATAACGCACCAGATGGCGTACCAGTGTCTTCGGAATTGACGTATTCACCGCATACATGGACATATGATCTCCGTTATAGGTTGCCCATCCAAGTGCCAGTTCCGACAAGTCACCTGTTCCGATCACCATACCGCCCGCCTGATTCGCGATATCCATGATCACCTGCGTACGTTCTCTCGCCTGACAGTTTTCGTATGTCACATCGTGATTTTCCATATCATGTCCGATGTCCCTGAAATGAATGGTTACGGCTTCACGGATATCTACTTCCCGCAGGGTCGCACCAAGTTTTTTGGTAAGATCGCAGGCATTACGATACGTTCTGTCAGTAGTTCCGAAACACGGCATTGTGACTGCCGTGATTTTTTCCCTTGGCATGCCAAGAAAATCAAAGGCTCTGGCTGTCACCAGCAGTGCCAGTGTGGAATCAAGTCCGCCGGAGATACCGATAACAGCGCTCTGGCTGTGAGTATGTTCCAGACGTTTCTTCAGTCCCATTGCCTGAATCGTCAGAATCTCGTCACATCGTTTTTCCCTTTCTTCTTTTCCGGACGGTACAAACGGTTTTCTCGGAAAAGTTCTGGTCAGTCTGGTTTCTTCTTTCTCCAGTGTAAATATAATTTCCTGATAACCGGCCGTATCTGCCGGCGGATAAGTTGTCATTTTCCTTCGCTCGGTTACAAGACGCCGGATATCCAGATCACCGTAGATTGTCTGATTGATAAAACGTTTTGCCTCTTTTAAGATGGAGCCGTTTTCACAGATCAGATTGTGTCCGCCAAATACCAGATCC
>USBC01000142.1 GCA_900552845.1 uncultured Oscillospiraceae bacterium
AATAAAGTCCATTCGGGCATCTCGCAGTTTAATTCTAACATTTTTTCCTGTTTCCCTCTACCCCTCAGCGATGTCATATTAGTAAAAAATTTCCTCTCCTTTTTGTGCATCGTGCAAAATTTGGCATGATTTCCGCAAAAAAAGCCCCCGAAAGCCAAAGCCTTCGGGGGAATTTTTCTAATTCTTGTTCTCGGTTCAGTCCTCTACCTTGATGACCTCTACGCCCTTGTAGTAGCCGCAGGTGGGGCATACACGGTGGGGCAGCTTAAAGGAGCCGCACTGGGTGCAGCGGCACATAGCGGGAGCTTCCAGCTTCCACACATTGCTGCGTCTTTTGTTCTTTCTTGCTTTCGAGCTTTTTCTCTTCGGTACTGCCATCTTATTTTCCTCCTACGATTATTTCATTTTTGGTTTTGTCAAGTCTCAGTTTTCCAGCAGGCGGCGCAAGGCGTCCAGCCGGGGGTCTCCGCTTTCCCGATGACAGGCGCAGGGTCCCTCGTTCAGGTTTTTACCGCAGGCAGGGCACAGCCCCTTGCAGTCCTCACGGCACAAAATACGCTGGGGCAGCTCCGGCAGGATATCGTTGGTAGCGAGCTCCGAAAGCTCTACAATTCCGTCCTTTGCCACCAAAAAGGTCTCATCGTCCTCCCCGTTCACCGTCCGCACCACCGTATGGCTTACGGTTCGGTCTACGGGCAGCTCCAATGGAGTCAAACAGCGGTCGCACAGGGTCTCCAGCGTAAACCGGTAGGTGCAATCGAGTGTAACTACACCGGCTCGGTTCACCGCCTTGGCGGTCACCCTTACGGGCGCCGTGAATAGGGGCTTACCTGCGTGCTTTACCGTCGTCAGGTCCACATCAGCCGTTACCACATCGGCTTCTCCCAACTGCTCCAGTACACGGTTCAGGTCAAGCTTCACGGTGCCTCTCTCCTTTTCTTCGGGGAGATCCCCGCTGCAAAATAGGGGTTTGCCGCCCGTTAAAAAAGGGCGCACTGACCCCTCTCGCGGACGGACACAAAAATATTATAGAGATTCACCGCCCCCTTGTCAAGCCTTGGTTTGCATTTTCACCGGTAATCCGGCGCTTTTTGCATGACTGCCGCCGCAAAAGCCCATACTTTTTACCGTTTGGCAGACTTTTTGCGCCGTACCTTTTCTCCTCAATCCCCTCGGAGGTGTTTCATGAAACATTCCTACTCCCGTGCCGCCGAATTCTGGCGTGTTTTTACCGTCTCGCTTGCCGCTGCTGCAGTGGTTTTCGGCTTGGGCTGGCTGCTCATCAGCCGCTCCGCTACGCAGGAGCTGCCGCCCCCCGAAAGCCCGCTGCTCCCCGATGCGGACTCCCGGCTCACCGTTCTTGCCATTGGCGTCGGCAGCAGCCGGGAGCTTTCGGTCTGTGCCCTTATCTCCTTTCAGCCGGACCAGATCGCCGTACAGGTGGCGTCCCTTCCGCCTCAAACTGTCTGGCAGACCGCCGCAGGTGCCGGCACCTTGGCTGAGGCATGGCGTCTGGGCGGCGCCGCTTATCTGCAAACCGTCCTTGCCGAATGGCTGGGGATCCCCATTCACCGCACCATTGCCCAAAACCGGCAGCAGCTTTGCGCTGTCATGGCGCAGTGTAAGCCCCTCCCCTATACCCTCCCCATTTCCTTAGCGGAGGACGCCCCCACCGGACGCATTGCCTTTCCCGCCGGACGCTATTACCTCGATGGTGAAGCGCTTGCCGATCTGCTGGTGCTGCCGCTGCCCGCCAACCTCGCCCGCCGCAGCGACCGCACCGCCGAGCTGCTCAAGGCGCTGGTACGGCAGCATCTGCCCTCGGTGCTGACCGAAAGCGGTGAGGAGCTGGTGACCCTTCTGCTGAACCACAGCGACGGCGACCTTACTCTTTTGGATTATCTGGAGCGACGCACCGCACTGGGCACTTTGGCGCGCCGCGATGAAATTCCGGTGTACTGCGTCTATCTGGACGGAACGGCAGGTCAGGAGGGCTATTACCTCTCCGAGGTCTCCCTTACCTGCCTGCGGGCGGCGTTTCCGGCGGATTGATCGTGGGGTGGGCTTCGCTTTTTTCGTCTGTCCGCATGGCAAAATCAACACCCGCTTCGTCTGTCGCCGGCAGCGCTCGGCTCCGCCCCCAACCTTTCCCCTCAAGGGCGAGGGGCTATTTACGCTCCAAATCTCCCATCATTTCCCAAATCTGAAAATTTTTTGTAACGCTTTGTGTTAATTCAACACTTTCACTGCAAATTTTCCTCATTTCCTCCGTATTAGTGAGAGGACTTCTCATCGTTAACGATATAAGCAAAAATACGGCATGCTCCCGATGTGATACGGGGAGTACCTTTCAGACCCTTGACGAGATACAAAGGGTCTGAAAAACCGCACCTTGAAAACAGAATAAATGCCCTCATCTCCCGTGTGCGCGCTCGCCTGCGCAAGATGCAAATTTACATAGAAAAAAGCTCCTGCCACAGCGGGACAGGAGCTTTGGTTGCGGGGGTAAATGGAAAGCATCAGACGGCTCTCTCTACTTTGCCGGAACGCAAGCAGCGGGTGCAGGCGTAGATACGGCAGGGAGTACCGTTTACAACTGCCTTTACACGTCTGACATTGGGCTTCCAGGTACGGTTCGCACGGCGATGGGAGTGAGAAACCTTGATACCGAAAGTGACGCCCTTACCACAAATTTCGCATTTTGCCATTTGTCTGCACCTCCTTATAGGGCAATATGATCATGCAACATTAGTATCTTATCAAAGTTTACAGCCAAAAGCAAGAACTTTTTTCCCCCGAGGGGGGATTTACCGCCTTTTTTGCCGGATAAAACCACAGATAAAATACAAAAGATAAAATAGTATAAAATTATACAATTTGTATGCTTTTCGAGCGGCGTGGCAATTTGGTATAATAGGGGCGGAAATCGAAAGAAAAGGGAGGGGTTCGTGCGTGCGTACGCAGGAGGTGCCGAAAAAAGAGAATATTCCCGCTCCGGTGCGGGAGCTTTTGCGGACGCTGCGGCAGGCGGGGTATGAAGCCTACCCGGTGGGGGGCTGTGTGCGCGACCTGCTGCTGGGGGTTTCGCCTTATGACTGGGACGTGACCACCGCCGCCACCCCTTGTCAGGCGGAGGCAGCTTTAACAGACCGGCATATTGTGGAAACCGGCATAAAGCACGGCACCATAACGGTGCTTGCCGGCGAATACCCGGTGGAGCTGACGACCTTCCGTGGGGAGAGCGGCTATGCCGATGGCAGGCACCCCGACCATGTTACCTTTGGCGTGACGCTGCAGGAGGATCTGGCACGGCGGGATTTTACCATCGGGGCGATGGCATGGGACACCGAAAGGGGCTGCCTGATCGACCCGTTTGGCGGGCAGCGGGATTTAGAAAACCGGCTGATCCGTGCGGTGGGCGACCCTGATCGGCGCTTTGCCGAGGACGGGCTGCGGATTTTGCGGGGACTGCGCTTTGCGGCAACACTGGGCTTTTCCATCGAGCCGGAAACGGCCGGCGCCCTGCGGCGGAATGCCGACCGGCTGCGAGGGCTTTCTCCGGAACGGGTGAGGGGAGAACTGGAAAAGCTGCTGTGCGGAAAAGCTGCCGTGCCGGTGCTGCGGGACGATGTCGATGTTATCGGCGCGGTGCTGCCGGAGCTTCTGCCGATGGTGGGCTTCGGGCAGAACAATCCCCACCACTGCAAAGATGTTTGGGAGCACACCCTGACTGTTTTGCAGAACGTCCCGCCGGAGCCGGAGCTGCGCTGGGCAGCGCTTTTGCACGATGTGGAAAAGCCCGCCTGCTGCACGGTAGATGAAGCCGGAATCCGGCACTTTAAGGGACACCAGGAAAAGGGGGCACAGACGGCGGAGCGGATTCTGCGGCGGCTGCACTGCGAGACCCGCTTCATCACCGATGTGACCGAGCTGATCCGGATTCACGATATTCGCTTTCCCGCAACGACGGAGATGGCGACCCGTTGGGCGGGGCGCTGGGGCGAGCGGCGGTTTCTGCAGTTTTTGGCGCTGCGCCGTGCCGATACGCTGGGACAGGCTCACCCCGAGGAGGCGGAGCCCTACGACCGTGCCATGAGGGAAGCCTACGCCGAAGCAAAACGGCAGAACGCCTGCTTTACGGTGCGGCAGCTTGCCGTTTCCGGCGACGACTTGACCGGTCTGGGGCTTTCGGGCCCGGCGGTGGGGGAGGCACTGCGGCGGCTGCTGCGGCTGGTGCAGGGCGGTACCCTGCCCAATGAAAGGGCGGCGCTGCTGGCGGCGGCAGGGGAGCCGAAAAAGGAATAAGGGGAGATCCTGCAAGGGGGAAGGGCGGCGGGGGCCCCCCCCCCCCCCCGGGGGGGGGCCCCCCCCCCCCGCCGGCCCGCGCGCGGGGCCCCCCCCCGGCCGCGCCCGCGCGGCGGCCCCCCCCCGGGGCGGGGTAGAGGGGGGCC
>USBC01000143.1 GCA_900552845.1 uncultured Oscillospiraceae bacterium
CGCCCACACCCCCCCCCCCCCCCCCCCCGCGCGCCCCCCCCCCCCCCCCCGCGGGCCCCCCCCGGGGGGGGCCCCCCCCCCCCCCGCGCCCCCGACGGGGGCGCGCAGGCGCCGGCTTCGCCGGAGCCTGCGGGGCGCTGCGATTTGCCGGCTGCAGAAGCCTTTGTGCTTTAATTCCCGCACAACCATTCTGATAAAGGAAGTGACAACGATGATCCATCTGGACCCGACCAGCCGGGTACCGGTTTATCTGCAAATCAAGGAACAGATCACTGAGCTGATCGTGATGGGTGTCTTTCCGCCGGAAAGCCGCCTGCCCAGCGTGCGTGCTTTGGCGACCGAAATGGGGCTAAACCCCAATACCGTCCAGAAAGCATATCAGGAGCTGGAAAGCGAGGGTGTGATCTATACAGTGGGCGGCAAGGGCTGCTTTGTAGGCGGCAGCGAAAATGCTGTCGAAGCCAACCGGGATCGTGCCGAAAACGAGCTGCGGGAGTCGCTGCATCAGGCATGGCTGGCGGGGATAGACCGCACCGCCGCTTACACCCTTTTGGAGCAATGCTACGGAGGTGACAAGGAATGCTGAAAGCAAATGACCTTGTAAAAAGGTTTGGAGATACAATCGCCCTGGACGGGCTGAATACCGAGATCGGGCGTGGCTGCATCTACGGGTTGGTGGGACCCAACGGCAGCGGGAAATCCACCTTGATGCGGCTGATGTGCGGGGTGTACCGTCCCGATGGCGGCAGCATTACGCTGGAGGGGGAGCCGGTTTTTGAGAATATCGCCGCTAAGGATCGGATTCTGTATCTCAGCGACGACCTCTACTTCCCGCCCAAAAGCACCGTGGAGGAGCTTGCCGCCTTTTATCGGGGGCTGTACTCCGGCTTTTCCACCGAGACCTACCAAAAGCTGTGCGGCTGCTTCCCGCTGGAGGTGAAAAAGTCCCTTTCCACCTTCAGCAAAGGGCAGCGGCGTCAGGCGGCGCTTCTGGCGGCGCTGTGCTGCCATGCCGACTATCTTCTGCTGGACGAGGCCTTTGACGGGCTGGATCCCGTGATCCGGCTGATGGTGAAAAAGCTGCTGGCGGAGGAGATTGCGGAGCGGGGCGCTACCGTGGTCATCTCCAGCCACAACCTGCGGGAGCTGGAGGACCTCTGCGACCAGATCGGTCTGCTTTCCGCCGGTCGCCTGCTGTTTGAAAAAGACATTGATGTGCTCAAGCTCGGCTTCTGTCGGGTGCAGGCGGCATACGATCACCCCGTAGACTGGGAAGCGACCGGACTTTCCATACTGGATAAAAAGGAACGCGGGAAGCTGGTCAGCCTTTTGGTACGCGGCACGGCGGAGGAGACCCTTGCCGTGCTGGAGGCGCAGCGCCCCCTCTTTGCCGAGGCGCTGCCTATGACGCTGGAGGAAGTATTCATCGGAGAAATGGAGGCGGTTGGTTATGACTACAGCAATATCCTCTCCTGACCGCTTCGGCAGTCTGCTGCGGGGGCTTCTCCGCAAAAATATCCCGAATATGGTGTACCTTGCCTTGATCGGCTTTGTCGGGATCCCGCTGCCCTACCTGCTTGCCATGTTCCACCGGTGGGAGGATCAGGGCGAGTGGGTGCTGGAGGTCATCGAAACGGCGGACCGCGGCGGGCTGTATCAAGGCATCGCCGTAGGGGCGGTGTGCCTGCTGTGGCTGGTGGGCAGCTTTATCCTTGCTGTCACCGGTTCGGGCTATATGCACAACCGCCGTGCGGCAGATCTTTACCACAGCCTGCCCGTCACCCGCAGCCAGCTTTTGCTGGGCAATGTGCTGGCAAGCTTCCTTACCGTGGCGCTGCCCATGACCGCCAATACCCTGCTTACCGCCATTCTGGCGGCGGTGCGCCACGGCATGGCCCCTACCCGGGCGGTCTTTGCCCCCGGCGCCATTGTCATGGATCTGCTGGGGTGGTACATCACCGCCTTTGCCATCATTGTCATGGTGTATCTGGCGGCCACGCAGGTGGGCAGCGTCTTTGATACCTTCCTGTTTTCGGGAGTATATCTGGGAACGGCGCCGGTGCTGTGCTTTGTCCACTTGGTAATGTGCCGCAGCTTTTTGCTGGGGTGGTGCTACGATATCGAATGGAAGGTGTTCTGCACCCTTACCCCGGCGCTCACCATGATCGGCAGCTATTCCGATTACGGCAAATGGCTGTACGGCGCCATGATCCTGTGGCTTGTGCTGGGCATCCTTATGCTGTGGGCGGCCATACGGCTGTATAGCCGCCGTCCCAGCGAGCGTGCCGAAAGCCGCAGCCGGCAGGGGCTTGCCGCCGGGATATTCCGCTTGGTGGCGACCTTTGTAGGCGGACTTGGCTTCGGGGTGCTGTTCGGTACCATTACCGGCGTGGACGGGAAAGCGGCAAGTCTTGGTTGGACAGCAGTTTTTGCACTGGCGGTCTATTTCCTTGTTGAATTGATCCTCGGCAGGGGCTTTAAGGGCATGAAAAAGAAAAGCGTCCTGATGGGGGTCGGAATGACTGTCATAACAGTGCTTTATGCCGGAATCATCTTCAGCGGCGGCATGGGCTTTGAAGACCGTGTGCCTGCCGCAGAGCAGGTGGTCGGCGCCTCCATCAACTACCGCGGAAGGTATAACGAGGTGACACTGTATGATGCCGAGGGACGGCACACCAGACAAGCCGAGGGACGCAGCGGGGAATATTATTATGACATGGTGCAGGAAACGAGGCTGCGGGGGCAGGAGGCCATCAAGGCAGTGACCGCCGTACACAAATTATTGAGCGGCGGCGCCGGCAAAGCCCTGCCGGACGGCAGCGATGGATTTATGGGGCGGCTGGAAATTACCTACACCTATGCCGACGGCAGAGAGATGAAGCGCAGATACTGCGCCTACGGCGAGGAGGAGCTGCTGGCGGCGCTGACCGCACTGGAGGATACCGGTGAATTCCAAAGCAGGGTAAACCCGCTGTACTACTGGACGGCGGAGAAAAACCCCTATGAACGGATTGACCTGTGCGACCCCACCGGCTTGAATACGCAGGAGCTGACCAAGCCCGAATATGACACGGCGGCGCTGGTAGCGGCACTGCGTCAGGATATTCTGGCGGAAAAGGCGGAGGATTACTACAGCCCCGACCGGGAAACGGTGTGCTATCTTTATCTGCAAAGCAATTTGGTGGAGCAGTACAGCCGGATTCCGGCAGAGAAAGACTTTTATGACAGCTTTACCGTGACGGTAGGCAGGCACTACACCCATACCATTGCTCTGCTGACCGAATGGGGACTGGAGGAATACCTGACCCCTGCGGATTATGACGCTGCGGCGGTATCAGTTTGGGCGACCGATGTGCAGATAAGCGGGCGCATCATGCTGCCGCTGTGGCTGGGCGTGGGCTACCAGAACTTTAACGCCGACAGCGAGGACAATGTTCTGCTGAAGCAGTCACAGGCGGCGGCGCTGCTGCCGAAGGCCACATGGACGCACAGCAGCATCTCGGGTTGGGATGACTACCTGTATATGACCTTTGTGAAAAAGGAGAAGGACGGCGGGCTGCGTTACGGTCTGTCGGTGTTCCTCCCGATCCGGGAGGCACAGCAGGAGCCGGCGCTGCAGGAGTTTATCTCCTCCTACTACGGCGGGAAATGGTCATATTCTCAAACGGCAAGCGAGGATCGGCTGATCGTTCAATAAGAATAAAAAACATCACCGGAGAGAGCGGCTCAAGCAGCTTTTTCCGGTGATGTTTTGCAGTTGTGACAGAGAAGGACTATGCGGTTTGCTCCGAAAGGGCGGCAGTCACGCCCATTTCCCGCAAATGGCGCGCCAGCGCAGCAACAGGCAGGCCCATGACATTGAAGTAATCGCCGGTGAGCCCCTGCACCAACAGGGCACCCGCCGCCTGAATGCCATAAGCCCCCGCCTTGTCATACGGCTCCTCCAAAGAGCAGTACCATTCCACCTCCTGCGGGGTAAGGGGGTAAAAATGCACCTCGGTGGTCTCATGAAAGGTGCGGGTCTCCTCCGCCGTGATGATGGTCACGCCGGTACAGACGGTGTGGCTGCGCCCCGCCAGACGGGAGATCATGGCGACCGCCTGCTCGCGGCTGTGGGGCTTGCCCAAAATTTCTCCGTCAATGTACACGACGGTATCGCTGCCGATGACGGCGGCGGTTTCCTTTTGCGGCAGTGCTGCCCATACCGCGGCAGCCTTCCGCAGAGAAAGCTCCCGCACCGCCTCGATGGGACCGGTGCCTTCGGCAATGGTTTCATCGCAGTCACTGGTCTGTACCGTAAAGCGGCGGGTGATAATGGAAAGCAGCTCCCGGCGACGGGGGCTGGAGCTGGCGAGAATGATCTCTTTCATGGTTTTGGTTCCTTTCTCGGCTCGGCGGAGGGGGATAGGCGGGGGGGGGGGGGGCCGGCCCGCGGCGTGGGGGGG
>USBC01000144.1 GCA_900552845.1 uncultured Oscillospiraceae bacterium
CCCCCCTCGGGGGGGGGGTGGCGGGCGCGGCCCCCCCCCGGCCACCGCGCTGGGGGGGGCCCCCGGGGGGGCGCCCCCTGCCGGACGGCTCCTCTGCCGCGGCAGGCGCCTGCGGATAGGGAATAACGACGCTGCGGGCTTCGGCAAGGGCGGTCAGCGCCGCTGCACGCAGCCGGTTCAGGGCAGAAAGCGGCAGCATCAGTCCCGGCGTAATATGACAGGTCAGATTTTGAAGATAAAAAGGCGTCCCGCCGCACTTTTCCAGCGCGCGCCGTGCCAGCTCCTCATCGGTAGGACGGGTAAGGGCGGTCTGCGGCACCTCGCCCGCCACCTCCACCCGATGGGTACCGTCGGTTACGGCAAGGGTGACGGGTTTTTCGGGCAGCAGGGTCAGCACCATATCCGCCGGCAGGCGCCCCACCTCATTGCGGGTCAGCGCAGCAAGCCTGCCCAGCACCTCGGCAGACGCCGCAGCGTCCTCTTTGGTGCGGATACCGAACATCGAAAGATCTCGGCGGGCGGTGTAGTAGCCGTCGGTAAATCCGCTTCGGCTGAATACCGAGCGCAGCGTTTCCAGATCCGGTGATTCGCCGCTCAGGGATTGACGGCAGGCGGTCACGGCGGCAGCGACATATTCGGGACGTTTCAGGCGCCCCTCGATCTTAAAGCTGGCAACGCCCAGCGCCTCCAGCTCCTGCAGCCGGTCGGTCAAGGTCAGATCCTTCAGAGAAAGGGCGTAGCTCCGTCCGTGGCTCTTAAAGTCCAATCGGCAGGGCTGGGCACAGCGCCCGCGGTTGCCGCTGCGCTCGCCCAGCACGCTGCTGAGGTAGCACTGACCGGAAACGCTCATGCACAGTGCCCCGTGGACGAAAACCTCGCACCGCAGGCTGGTTCCGGCGCAGATGGCGGCGATCTCCTCCTTGGAAAGCTCCCGCGCCAATACCACCTGATACAGCCCCATTTCCTCCAGCAGACGGGCGCCCGCCAAATTGTGGACAGACATCTGGGTGCTGCCCAGCAGCGGCAGGGTGGGGTAGCGCTGCCGCATCAGCCGTACCAGTCCCAGATCCTGCACCAATACGCCGTCCACGCCGGCGGCTGCCACGGCGTCTAAGGAGCGAAGCCAGCGGGGCAGCTCGCGGTCAGTAACCAGCGTATTCAGGGTGACATACACCTTGACGCCGCGGCTGTGGCACCAGCCGACGGTCTGCGGCAGGGTATTCTCATCAAAGTTTTCGGCGCCCGCGCGGGCATTAAAGCCCCGCAGACCCAGATAAACGGCGTCGGCGCCGCACAGTACAGCGGCGCGCAGCTGCACTTCGCCGCCTGCCGGCGCCAGAATTTCAGCGTGTTTTTCCATAGGATTTAGAATTCCTCATCATTTTCATCAAAATCACGGAAGCCGAGCTGACCGCTGCGACGCAGATCCTCGGCGGGGGAACGCACGGCACTGCTCTCCCGCAGATAGTTGGTCAGCTGCTGCCGCAGGTTGTCGGCGGCTTCCTCACTCTTTGCCAGCTGATCCATCAAATTCATGGTGAGCAGGGCAAAGGTATCAAAGGCGGAAATGTTGGCGCAGCTTTCACGGATTTCCTCGATCTGACCGTTCAAGCGCTCCTGTATCATTTTTACCCAGGCAGGATCGCGGTCGGTATTGATATAATACTGGTGCTCCATAATATTGATCTTATAGCGGCTCATCGTACTCCTCCTTGTAAAAGAAAATAGGGGATCTCTGATCTTATTATAGCGCAAAAGGCAGGGTCTGCAAAGGATTTTTCGGCGAGAAACACAATTGATGAAAAAATAACGAACTTTTGGAGCGAATGGTTGAAAAGTGCAAAAAAACAGGTATAATAACAGTGAAGAAATCTCCGCCCTTGCCGCTTACACGGCAAAGAGCAATTCTATACCGCAAAGGAGAATAGAACCATGATGACCATGACCGCAGAACAGATCCGCTCGGCTATGGAGAATAAACTGGAATACCTGATGGAGGTAACACCGCAAAGCGCCAGCGACGAGCAGCTTTATAAGGCTGCCGCACTGGTACTGCGCGATCTGATGGTGGAAAAGCGCCGTGCCCACCGCCAAAAGGTCACGGCGGAAAAGAAAAAGCGTATCCACTATCTTTCAATGGAATTCCTGATGGGAAAGAGCCTGAAAAACAGCCTGTATAACCTGGGGCTGGTGGAGCCGTTTACCGAGGCGCTGACCGCCTTCGGCGCCACACCGGAGCGGCTGTATGCCTGCGAACCGGATCCGGGTCTCGGCAACGGCGGTCTGGGCAGGCTTGCCGCCTGCTATCTGGACGGCATGGCAACCGACGGCTATTACGGCACCGGCTATTCCATCTTGTACGAATACGGCATTTTCAAGCAGAAGCTGGTGAACGGCGCACAAACCGAGCTGCCCGACTACTGGCTGCCCGGCGGTGAGATATGGCTGCGTGCCAATGAGGAGCATGCCGTCGAGGTCAAATTCGGTGGACGGCTGGAGGAGCACTGGGATCAGGGCCACCTGATGCAGCAGTACACCGGCTACGAAACGGTGCTGGCAGTCCCCTACAATATGTACGTTTCCGGCTACGATACCGAGGCAGTCAGCGTGCTGCGCCTGTGGAAGGCAAAAATCCCCGGCATTGATATGGAGTGCTTCAATAACGGCGACTATCTGGGCGCCTTCCGCAAAACGGCGCGCGCCGAGACCATCAGCAAGATTCTGTACCCCAACGATAACCACCAGGAGGGCAAGCAGCTTCGTCTGCGGCAGCAGTATTTCCTTGTCTGCGCTTCACTGGCGGAGATCACCCGCACCCACATGGAGCGCTACGGCACCATGGATAACTTTGCTGAGCTCAATGCCATTCAGCTCAATGACACCCACCCCACCCTTGCCATTCCGGAGCTGATGCGCATTTTGATGGACGACTGCGGCTATAGCTGGGAAAAGAGCTGGGAGATTACCGAGCAGACCTTTGCCTACACCAACCACACCGTTATGGCGGAGGCACTGGAAAAGTGGGATATCACCCTGTTCCGCGAGCTGCTGCCCCGTATCTATCAGATCGTGCAGGAGATCGACCGCCGTTGGAATATCCGTATGCGGGAGGAGTTCCGCTGCAGCAATGAGGAAGTCGGCAAAATGCAGATCCTGCGGGACGGCAAAATACACATGGCAAACCTGTGCGTTGTGGGCGGCCATTATGTCAACGGCGTTTCCAAGCTGCACAGCCAGATCATCAAGGACGATGTGTTCCACGAGTTCTACCGCCTGATGCCGGAGAAGTTCGGCAATGTCACCAACGGCATTGCCAGCCGCCGCTGGCTCATGCAGTCCAATCCCCGTCTGGACAGTTTTATCCGTGCCCGCATCGGGTCGGAATATCTGCATGACTTCAATCTGCTTACCGGTCTGCGCGCCTATCTGGACGATGAGGCGAGCCTGCGGGAGCTGGGCGAGCTGAAGCGGCAGAACAAGCAGGATTTTGCCCGCTATCTGCGTGATGAGCGCGGCATTACCGTCGATCCGGAGTCGCTGTTCTATGTACAGGTCAAGCGCCTGCATGAATATAAGCGCCAGCATCTCAACGCCCTGCAGATCCTCAAGCACTATCTGGATATCAAGGCGAACCCCGAAGCGGAGTTTAAGCCCCGCACCTACATCTTCGGCGCCAAGGCTGCCCCCGGCTACGAGCTTGCCAAGAAGATCATTCGCTTTATCAATGATCTGGGCGCGATGATCGACGCCGATCCCGATGTGCGCGGACGCCTGAAGATCGTCTATCTGGAGGAATACAATGTGACCATGAGCGAGCGGCTGATGCCCGCCAGCGAGGTCAGCGAGCAGATCTCTCTGGCAGGCACCGAGGCGAGTGGCACCGGCAACATGAAGCTGATGCAGAACGGCGCCATCACGCTGGGTACCATGGACGGCGCCAATGTGGAGATCGCAGAGCAGGTCGGACCGGAGAATATCCTCATCTTTGGTATGAGCACGCCGGAGGCGGAGGAGATGAAAGCCCGCGGCTACCGTCCCGCCGATGCCATTGCCCGCAGCGCCGAGCTGCAGCGCCTGCTGGCGTTTATGGAGCGAGAGGACTGCCCCGAAAGCTTCTGGATGCTTGCCGACCATCTGCGCCGTGTCGATCAGTACATGGCGGCGGCGGATTTTGAAAGCTACTCGGCAGCCGATGACCGTGCGGCGGAACTCTACTACAATGACCCGCTGCGCTGGCAGCGCATGAGCCTTGCCAATATCGCAGGCGCGGGTATCTTCTGCGCCGACCGCGCAGTTCACGATTATGCACGGGAGATCTGGCATTTGGATTAAGAAGTTGATGGTACTTTTGACCCGCCAAAAGTACCCAAAAGCGTTTTAGGGCTGCTGCCCTAAAAACCCGCGCCGCTTGGCTGCG
>USBC01000145.1 GCA_900552845.1 uncultured Oscillospiraceae bacterium
GCTCCTCATCAACGTTTACCTTGCAGAATTTAATGCCGGTCTCCTCTGCGGCAAGCTCGTCCAGCACAGGGGAGAGCATACGGCAGGGCCCGCACCACGGTGCCCAAAAGTCAATGCAGACGGGAAGATCGGCGTTTACAACCTCCCGCTCAAAATTATCAGCGTGCAGCTCGGTAATATTCGCAGACATATTATGACTTCCTTTCTTTTGGCTTTATTTCAGTTTCTTATATTATACCACGCAAGTATAGTTTTGGCAATAGCTCCGTCAAAAAATCTTATCTTGCAGGAGAAATGATGGCAAACTTTCATAATTTGCGGTTAGATGCCGTCCTTTTCATCAAAAAGGCAGGCAGAATGAAATTTTAATTTATGAAAAAAACAAAAAATGAGAAAAAACCGTTGACATCGCAAGCGTTATCCGCTAAAATACACAACATAATAAAAAGCAACGAAGGGAATTAGTAACACAGTCACCCCCAAAAGAGAGCTGCCGGTCGGTGAGAGGCGCGGGTGCGGTACTGTGCGAAGCTCTCCCGGAGCCGCGCACCGAAAGAGGCTTTCTCCGGTAGGCTGTGCTGGGCGCCGCCCATTACAGCGGCAGGGTGTTCCATGACACCCGCGAGGCTTCCGCCTGCGAGGGCGGAGCGAAGTAAGGTGGTACCACGCAGGCGTTTTTCGCTTTCGTCCTTATGCCGAAGTGCAGGGGCGGGGGCGTTTTTTTATACCCTTTCCCGCACAAATCCCGTAAAAAATTGTGTAGAGAAAGGAAGTATCGTAAATGCTTGAAACCATCAGCAGTATCAATTCTACCGTCAATGGCATCGTGTGGGGTGTGCCCGCCATGGTGCTCATCTTCGGCGTGGGTCTGTACCTCAGTATCCGCACCGGATTTCTTCAGTTCCGCAGGTTCGGCACGGTCTGGCAGAATACCATCGGCAAGCTGTTCCACCGCACCACCGAGGCGGGACACGGCGCGGTAACGCCGTTCCAGGCAGTCTGCACCGCGCTGGCGGCAACCGTCGGTACCGGCAATATCGCCGGCGTGGCGGGCGCTATCGCCATCGGCGGTCCCGGCGCTGTTTTCTGGATGTGGATCTCCGCCCTGCTGGGCATGGTGACCAAGTACAGCGAGGTTACGCTTGCCGTTCATTACCGCCAGAAGAATAAGCACGGCGACTGGGTCGGCGGTCCTATGTATTATATCCAGAACGGTCTGGGCAAGAAGTGGAAATTCTTAGGCGTACTGTTTGCCATTTTCGGTATATTTGCGGTATTCGGCACCGGTAACGCTACGCAGGTCAATACCATCGTTGCCTCCATTGATACCGCGCTCATCAGCTTCGGCGTGATGGAAGCCGGCAGCACCGCAACCCTCAATCTCATTCTCGGCATTGTTATTACTGTTTTGGTCGGCATGATCCTGCTGGGCGGTATCAAGCGCATCGGTCACGTGGCGGAGCGTCTTGTGCCCATTATGGCGCTTTTGTATGTGGTGCTGGGTCTTGGCGTTATCATTGTTCACATCGGGAATCTCCCTGTGGCGTTCTCCTCCATCATTAAGGGCGCCTTCAATCCCACCGCTGTGACCGGCGGCGTAGTAGGCGCCATGTTCACCGCCGTACAAAAGGGTGTTGCCCGCGGCATCTTCTCCAATGAAGCCGGTCTTGGTACTGCCTCTATTGCCCATGCAGGCGCCGAGGTCAATGATCCGGTGCAGCAGGGTCTGTTCGGTGTCTTTGAGGTATTTGTAGATACCATCATCATCTGCACCTTTACCGCGCTTGTTATCCTGTGCAGCGGCGTGCCCATCAACTTTGGCGCGGATGCCGGCGCGGAGCTGACCATCAGCGGCTTTACCAGCACCTATGGCAACTGGATCACCATCTTTACCGCCGTGGCAATGTGCTGCTTTGCCTTTACCACCATTTTGGGTTGGGGCTTATACGGCGCCCGCTGCAGCGAGTATCTCTTTGGCGAAAAGGTCATCAAGCCCTTTATGGTCATCTATTCGCTGGTCGCCATCATCGGCGCAACGGTCAAGCTGGATCTTTTGTGGAGCATTGCCGAGACCTTCAACGGCATGATGGCGATCCCCAACCTCATTGCAGTGGCACTGCTTTCCCCGGTCGTTCTCAAGCTTACCAAGGAGTACTTCACCCGCCCCAAGGAAAGCCCGCTGTGCAAATAAAAAACAGGCTTGCTTTATTCTCAAAAAGAAATTCTCCTTTAGGAAAGGGACGACGCTTTTCGGCGGCGTCCCTTTTCGTGCGCAGTGGCTGTTCGCTATGGCGGAACATCGCTGCGCTTTGCTTGACGATGGGGCACGGCAGCTCGATACTGGAGAAAGAATCAAGAGAAAGGTCGTAACATTCAATGAAGCTGCTGGTTGTTGCGGGGCCGCCCTCATCGGGCAAAACCTCGGTCATTTTACAGCTCATCTCGGCGCTGGGCGCACCGCAGGGGACGGCGGGCGTGGTTAAATTCGACTGCCTGACCTCCTTTGACCACCTGCGCTCCGCTGTGGCGCGGCTTTGCCCGCTACGGCGTAAGGGACGTTTCCGGCTTGGTCGTCACCGATCCGACCCGCGCCCTGCGCATGGCGTCCGGCGCCGAGCACTGCAAGCCCTTTGCCGTCGGCAGAAAGGTCGCCCTGCGGTGGGAGGAGAATTGACCCGAACGCAGAGAGAAAGGCGCATTGCTTTATCAGAAGCAGCGCCGTGGCGCTCCAAAGGTATGGACTGTGTATTTTCTGTGTACTTTGAACGCAGAAAAGCGCAAAAAATGAGCAATAAGTGCAAAGCACAAAAAGCAAGAAAACCCGCATAAACAAAGGAAAAACCCGCATTTCTGCGGGTTTTTCTTTGGCGGAGATGGAGGGATTTGAACCCTCGCGGCACTTTCGCACCCTACTCCCTTAGCAGGGGAGCCCCTTCACCACTTGGGTACATCTCCAAGGGTTGCGAATTTTGTCGGAGGTGTTTGGCGGAGAGGATGGGATTCGAACCCATGGCTCTAATGAGTCACCGGTTTTCAAGACCGGCTCCTTAAACCGCTCGGACACCTCTCCACGGCTTATTCGTGCTTCAATATATTATCATATCCGAAAGGGTTCGTCAAGCAATAATTAGATTATTTTTCAGCATTGCCCTCATAGCCTTCGGCGGGAGCGATGACGGTGCCACTGTAATAGTGCAGCAGAATATCCCGCCAACCCTTTTTATGCTGTGCCATGTACTGCGCCCCATACTGAGAAAGCCCCACGCCATGTCCGTACCCCAGCACCTCAAGGGTAAAAAGCCCATCTTTATATGTTACCGTAAAGGAGGCGCTGCGCAGCCCCAGTAGAGTACGCAGCTGCTGCCCCGTCAGTACGCGGTCGCCTGCTTGCACCGCAGTAACATATCCGGCTTCACTGCGGGAAAGAATCTTCAGCCATTCCTCCGGCTTTTGACCGGTCAAAATAGAGGCAGCGGTCAGCTTTTTGCGCAGCTCGGCATCGGTAAAGGTTACGGTGCTGCGAAAGCCCGGTGCGTTTTCGTCCCAATCGCTTTTTACCGGTACAAGATAGGGGAGAGATCCCTCCCACACATTACCTGCGTCCTCGGTGGTCTTTCCGGCACTGATGGCAAAATACGCCGCTACAATGGGTTTTCCTTCATAAACGATCAGGTGCTTCATGGCTTCTGCCGCCGCTTGGTCGATCTTCCGGCGGTAGGTCTCGTAGTGATCGCCCCACATGGCTTTCATGCCGTCGTCAGTCATATAGCCCAGCCGCTTGGCAGGGTCGGCGGAAAAATCCGCCCCCTTCAGTTCCTCAGTCGGATCGCTTCGGCGCAGCGCCGCTAAATAGTGAGCATTGGTATAGCTTGCAATTCCCTGCGCAATCAGTGCGTCCTCCTCGTAGGAGGCGGGCATCTCCGCCGCAATGGCGCCCGCTACATAGTCTGCTGCCGCAACCTCCTCCACCTCGCCGGTCGTCTCGTTCAAAATGCGAAAGGAGGGCAGCACCGTGATGCTGTCGCTTTCTGCCACGTCGCCGGAGCCGTTCCCCTCTCCGCGGCGGTCTCCCGGCAATACCTGCACCTGCTGCTGTGCCGTCGCCGTACCGCTGTCGGTCAGCAGTTTTGCCGACCCCAGCGGCGTTCCGCTCCATAGCAGCACTGCCAGCGGAACTACCAGCATGGCGGCGGCAGCCCCACCCAGAAGCCCCCAGTCAGCCTTCATTCTCCTTCACCCCCACGATAGGAATGGGCAAACCGCAGGCTCTGTACCGCGCCCCGCAAGCGGCGCCCCCAGCCGGGGGGCCCCGTACCCCCCCCCCGCCCGGGGGGGGGGGGCGGCGTTTGAACCCC
>USBC01000146.1 GCA_900552845.1 uncultured Oscillospiraceae bacterium
AAACGTGCCCAGTACTTTATTACCTGCAACGGCAGTATGGTCACCGACCGATCCGACCATATTCTGCGTGCGGCACCGCTGCCGCTTCCCACCACGCTGGAGATTCTGGATTACCTTGGCAGCATGAAAGAGCTGGTAGTGCAGCTGTATGCCGACCAAAAAATGTACATCACCCGCACCGACTGGGAACGGCGGGAGGTGATTCATCTGCCTGCGTTTCATCTCAAAGCGCTTTTCTCCGATGATGAAAGCGTGGTGGAGAGCCTCTCCGAGCGTGCCCGCCGTCCCCATAGCCATGTAGAAAAAATCAACCTGCCGTATCTTCTGCCGGAACAGAAATCCGAGATCAAGGCATGGCTGGCACAGCGGTACGGCGACCGTGTCCGTGCCGTCAGCACCATGCCCTGTAATTTGGAGCTGACTGACCGTGACGGTACCAAAGGGGCGGCACTGGGTGCCCTGTGCGATATTCTGCACATCTCCACAAAGCAGGCAATGGCGCTGGGTGATGCCGATAACGACATCGGCATGCTGCAAACCGCGGGGCTGGGCATCGCCATGAGCAACGCCGACCCCGCCGTACAGCAGGCTGCCGATTATGTCACCCTCACCAATGAGGAGGACGGTGTGGCGCACGCCCTCCACCGCTTTCTCGGAGTATAAAAGAGCATACAGAAAGCCGAGCTTGTCTCCTCCGACAAGCCCGGCTTTGTTCCTATCCTGTAAAAACGGTCAAGGCAGCTTTTCCCACTCGCTTTCGCCATACACCGCAATGCCGTTTTGTAAAAGAAGCGCCGCCGTCACGCCATTGCCCTCTGCCAGTCCGCCGTCGAACAGACCGTTGTGAATGACGCCATGCCCGCAGCTTGGGCTTCGCTCCTTCAGCAGAGCGGCACGGCAGCCGTACAGTCGGCAGAGCCGCAGCGCTTCCACTGCACCGCGCCGGAACTGCTCCGTTACCTCCTGCCCCGCCTTCGTCACCACGCGCTCTCCTGCCCGCTCAGAGGCAGCTCGGGGCGTTGGCAGCCCACCGTAGACCTCCGGGCAAAACGGGATCAGGGTATGCCGCTCCAATAAAGAACACACCCCCTCATGGATCTTCGCCTTGCCGTCATAGCGGCAGGGCACGCCCAGCAGACAGGCGCTTACCAGCAGCTTCATATATCCCCCTCCTTACGGCAGCGGCAGCGGTATGCCATCGCGCGCCGCCTCCTCCAAACGTTCTCCTTTATATCTCAGCTTCAGTGAAAAGAACCGCTGCTCCGTGCGCAGCAGCGAAAGAAACAACTGATCCCCCTGCCACAAGGGCAGGCTGCCCACACGGTCAATGGGCACCCACTCCAGCGTGCCTTCATCGCAGTCCCTCAGAGTGCCGGTATAGCCGGTTGCGGTAAACAGGTGCATATACTCGGTGGGGGCTTCATCAGAAACAAAGGTCACCAATCCTCGGAACCGGTAATCGGTCAGAGTCAGCCCCGTTTCCTCCCTTACCTCCCGCAGCAAACAGTCCTCGGGGCTTTCGCCCTCCTCAAACTTGCCGCCTACTCCGATCCACTTATCGTGGTTCAGGTCATTTTTCTTTTTTACCCGGTGCAGCATCAGCCAGCACCCTTCCTTTTCTATATAGCACAGTGTGGAAAGAATCACCCTTCACAACCTCCCTGCCGAGTCTTCCCCTGCTTCGTCAAACGTCTTTATTGTCATTCTATCACAAGGGGGGCGTATTGGCAAATGCCCTTTGTGGGTTTATGGAAAAGATACAAGCAATTCCTTTCGATATGCCTAATATCCTATTGAATTTCGGGCATTTATAGCGAAAGTATTATGGAAATACTATAAACAACCTGTCTTTTCCAAAATCGACCGCCAAAGTTTAATCTTACTTTTTGTGGATTTTGACATCTATTTTTTTAACGAAATTTTGCGACAAAATTTGGCGATTGGTGCTATATAACAAATAGATAATGGATTTATTCATTATTTTAGGATCAATTTGTTGTTTCATTCCAATTTTGTCTTTTCGGCTTTGTTTTTTCGGAAGAATTATTCCCTATTATTTCCATTTTTCGAATTGTCAAATTTTTGACGATTATTTGACACGGCGCTTTTTTACAGTTATACTGATGTTGCTTTTAGGGTGGATAAATATTAGGAAGAAGCCGTTTTACGGCGAAAGGAAACTGTATGACAAGGGCTGTTTATCCCGGAAGTTTTGACCCCGTTACGCTGGGGCACATGGACATTATCCGCCGCGCCTCCCGCGTGGTCGATGGGCTAGTCATCGGCGTTCTTATCAACCACGATAAGAACCCTCTTTTTACCGTAGAGGAGCGGGTGGAAATGCTGCTGGAGAGCGTAAAAGACTGCAAAAATGTCACCGTTAAAACCTTTGACGGGCGCACAGTGGATTTTGCAAGAGCCAACAATGCGCAGATTATCATTCGCGGGCTGCGCGCCGTCACCGATTTTGAGCACGAGATGCAGATGGCGCAGACCAACCGGATCCTTGATCCCACCATTGATACCATGTTCTTTACCACCAGTCTGCGCTACGCCTACCTCAGCAGCACCATTGTAAAAGAGGTGGCGCATTATGATAACACCGATATCTCCAAGTTCGTTCACCCCTATGTCGCCGCAAGGCTGAAGGAAAAGCTGGGGCGGGAGTAAAACTCCATTCAAGATTGTTCCAGCCGCCAAACGGCTGAGAAGATAAACCAAGTTTTCAATTTCATTTTATTTTATCAAGGAGGCAACTACTATGAAGAAAATCGTTTTGGCAGGCGCCTGCCGTACCGCCATCGGCACCATGGGCGGCGCACTCAGCACCGTTCCCGCTGCCGAGCTCGGCTCCATCGTTATCAAGGAAGCTCTGAACCGCGCCGGCGTTCCCGCCGAGCAGGTCGATCACGTTTATATGGGCTGCGTTATTCAGGCCGGTCTGGGCCAGAATGTCGCCCGTCAGGCTGCCTTGAAGGCAGGTCTGCCTGTAACCACCCCCGCCGTAACCGTCAATGTAGTCTGCGGCTCCGGTTTGAACTGTGTTAACATGGCTGCCCAGATGATCGAAGCAGGCGATGCCGATATCGTTGTTGCCGGCGGTACCGAGAGTATGTCCCTGGCTCCCTATGCCATGATGAAGGGTCGTTACGGCTACCGCATGGGCAACGCTACTCTGGTGGATACCATGGTAAACGATGCTCTGTGGGACGCCTTCAATAACTACCACATGGGCATCACCGCTGAGAACGTTGCCGAGCAGTGGGGCTTGACCCGCGAAATGCTGGACGAATTTGCCGCCTGCAGCCAGCAGAAGTGCGAAAAGGCTGTTGCCGAAGGCAAGTTCAAGGACGAGATCGTTCCCGTAGAGGTCAAGGGCAAGAAGGGCTCTGTGATCGTTGATACCGATGAGGGTCCCCGTCCCGGCACCACTGTCGAAACGCTTGCCCGCCTGAAGCCCGCCTTTAAGAAGGACGGTATCGTAACCGCCGGCAACGCTTCCGGCATCAACGACGGCGCTGCTGCCATCATCCTGGCTTCCAAGGACGCTGTCGAGAAGTATGGCCTGAAGCCCCTGTTCAAGGTCATTTCCTGGGGCCAGGGCGGCGTCGATCCCAAGATCATGGGCACCGGCCCCATCCCCGCTTCCCGTCAGGCTATGGCCAAGGCTGGCCTGACCATCAAGGACATGGACCTGATCGAGGCCAACGAGGCTTTCGCTGCTCAGTCCATCGCTGTGGCTCGTGAGCTGGAGTTCGATATGTCCAAGGTCAACGTCAACGGCGGCGCTATCGCCATCGGCCACCCCGTCGGCTGCTCCGGCGCTCGTATCATCGTCACCCTGCTGCACGAGATGATGAAGCGCGACGACGCAAAGAAGGGTCTGGCTACCCTGTGCATCGGCGGCGGCCTGGGCGTTGCTGCCATCTTCGAGAAGTGCTAATTTGCGCTTGACGAACTGAATTCACGCAATTCATGGCCCCCGGCAGAGGTTTTTCCTCTGCCGGGGGTTTTTTGATGCATAATGTTAGCGTAGGCTAAACCCGAACATTCCAACCTTTTTGGAGAAAAACTTCGCCGCTCTCCGCAAAAACTCCGCCAAAACCGAACAGACAGGATGCAGTTAGTTATGGTAAACTACCGACGCCCGCGAGAGACCTTTGGAAACCCGCTGCGGGCAACGATTTCTTTCCCATAGGAGGTACCCCTGATGAGAGGTAAGAAAAGCCCCATGATCATGGGGTTGATCGGAGCGATGCTCCTGTCGACCAATGCCTTCGCCGCAGTCCCGTCGGATTTTTCCGACTTTCCTACGGACTGGTCGGCACCGGCCATGACGCACGCCGTCCAAAA
>USBC01000147.1 GCA_900552845.1 uncultured Oscillospiraceae bacterium
CTCATTCCTCCATCCACCCAGATAGATAAAACAGCCGATCTTGGGCATTTCCCAGCCATACATCGGTACCATGGGATAGACCGGAAATCTGCAAAAGATCGGAGAAGGTTTTTGGTTTTGCCTCCAGAAGCATTCCTCGTACAAAAGGTGTACCCATCTCCGGCAGTGCCAGTGTGCCATTGGTTATGCCGATATCATCTAATGTGATCCCCAGCGCCTCGCAAGAGGTAAACAGAGTATAAACAGCCGGGTCATTGGTGGGGGTATCATTGATCTTCAAGCCGGTATAGTCCTCGAGGTGCTTATACAATGTGGGGACTACATGCCCCAGCTCGTCCAGCTTCAATATCGTATCATGCAGCGAATGAAAATCGAAGTGAGTGGTAATGATATCAGAATTGGGATCATCCGCAGGGTGCTGCACCGGGCAGAAATCATACACCTCGTATTCATTGGGAACAACGACCATTCCGCCCGGGTGCTGCCCAGTGGTACGCTTAATGCCGGTACAGCCCTCGATCAGTCGGTTTTCCTCAGCATTTGTTACCGTCTGACCCCGTTCCTCCAAAAAATGCTTCACATATCCGAAAGCGGTCTTGTCCTTTACGGTACTGATGGTGCCTGCCTTAAATACATGGTCACGTCCGAACAGTTCTTCGGTGTACCGATGTGCACGAGATTGATACTCGTTGGCAAAATTCAAGTCAATGTCCGGCTCTTTGTCTCCATCAAAGCCGAGAAATGTCTCAAACGGAATCTCGTGCCCGTCTTGATACATTTCTTCCCCACAGATCGGACAGTTTTTATGTGGCAAATCAAAGCCGGAGCCATAACTGCCATCGGTAATAAACTCACTATACTTGCACTTTCGGCAAAGGTAATGGGGCGCCAATGGGTTTACCTCCGAAATACCAGCCATAGTAGCAACAAAGGAGGAACCGACCGAACCACGGGATCCGACCTGATAGCCGTCCTCATTAGAACGGTAAATCAGCTTTTGGGCTATCATGTACAGTACTGCGAAGCCATGCTTGGTAATAGAATCCAGTTCACGCTTCAAGCGCTTTTCAACAATCTCAGGCAGAGGGTCTCCGTACATTTCCTTGGCGCGAGTGGTGGTAATTCGAATAAGGTCCTCCTCTGATCCTGGTATATTAGGGGGGTAGGTTCCTTTGGGAATCGGTCGAACATAATCCACCATTTCGGCAATCTTTCGGGGATTATCAATAACGATCTCCTTTGCGGTTTCCTCCGGAAGATAGTTGAATTCAGCCAGCATTTGGTCTGTGGTACGGAAATAAAGCGGTGCCTGATTATCGGTATCCTTAAAGCCGCTGCCTGCCATCAGTATTTCGCGGAAGCGACCGTCTCTTTCGTCCATAAAATGCACATCGCCTGTAGCAACAACAGGAATGCCAAGATGCTTGCCAAGCTTGAGTACCGTGATATTGAAATCCTGCAACGCCTTTTCACTTCGCACCTCCCCATCACGCAACATAAATAAGTTGTTGCCAATGGGTTGAACCTCAAGATAATCATAAAAGGAGGCAATTTCACAGAGCTCGCTCCATTTTTTCCCGTCACGGATTGCTTTGAACAGTTCGCCTGCCTCACAGGCGGAACCAACAATAAGACCTTCTCGATACTTTGTCAGCAGGCTTTTCGGGATGCGAGGCTTTTTATAGAAGTAATCCAGATGGGAAGAAGAAATAATCCTGTACAGGTTCTTAAGGCCGACTTGGTTTTTTACCAACAAGACTATGTGGTAAGGGTGGGTCTTAGTAGAATTCTGCTGACCCATAGAGTGATTGATTTCAATAACCTTTGTAATGTGCTTTTCCGAGGTAAGGGTTTGGAGCATTTTGAGGAATATCTCTGCCAAAACACGAGCATCATCATCAGCGCGGTGATGATGCTTTTGCTCCACACCCAGATGCTCGGCAAGAAAATCCAACTTATGCTTTTTCAGCTCAGGGTACATGGCTCGACCCATTACAAGGGTGTCGATCTGAACAGGGTCCTCTTCCCTGCCGCAGCGTTGGATTGCCGCACGCAGAAAACTCATATCAAAATCAGCATTATGAGCGACAAAAATATCGCAGCCATTACAAAAACGGAAGAACTGTTCCAATGCCTCCTGCTCGAAAGGGGCATCTGCCACCATCTCATTGGTAATGCCGGTAAGGCGGGTAATCTCCAAAGGAATCGTTTTCTCCGGATTTACGAATATGTCAAAGGACTCCGTTACAACACCTTTTTCAATCTTTACCGCCCCTATTTCAATAATACGCTCAGTTGCAGCAGAAAGACCTGTGGTTTCCAGATCGAATACAATATAGGAGCCATCAATATCTGCATCTGTTTTACCCTTGACGGCTGGCAGCATATCATTGACAAAATATCCCTCAACACCATAGATTGCCTTAAAGTCAGGGTCTTTTTCGCGTATTTCCTCAACTGTTTTCATTACCTCTGGGAATGCCTGTACAACACCATGGTCTGTGATTGCAATTGCTGGGTGTCCCCAATCATGGGCACGGCGGACAAGCTTTTCTGCCGGCGTCACCGCGTCCATGGCAGACATGGTGGTGTGCAGGTGCAACTCAACACGTTTGACCGGCGCATCATCAGTAACAATATTTTTTTCAACGGTATTGATATTGCGCGGGCGCATAACCATGTCACGGTCATATTTATCGTAGGAAATATCGCCCTGCACCAAAATGGTATTACCGACCTTCAGGGTATTCAGCTTAGGCTCATTTTTAATTTCGTCAAAGATCTTAAGATTGATGGAACCGGTGTAGTCTGTGATGGAAATGCTCATAATAAAGTGGTTTTTATCCCGCGTGACGCGGCTTTCCATCGAGAAAACATCACCCCAAATAACAGCAGAGCCGCTGTCCACTCCCAGAGTAGAAATAGGGACAGGCGCACCCTTAATAAGCCGGTAGCTTCCGATTGGTTTTTTGGTTGCTTCAATGTAAGGAACGTTCGCTCTTTCTTTCTTATCAATATGTTTTTTGGTAATCGGATTAGATGCAGCAGAATCCAACACCTTCTCCTCAGGCGGCATCGATGCTTCTTCCCATGGCGGTGCCTCCTCCGGGATTGGCAAAGCTTCGGAAATAACCTCTTCTGCTGTAAACGAAACAGATTGCTCCACGGGCTTCAGTTCATAATCCGGCACCGGAATAAAGCTTACCTGCGGGCGAACTCCAAACAAAGCTTCGGCCTGTGCAGCAATCTTTGCGGTACGTGTAAGTGGTTCAAGAAAACAAGCGATTTGTTCCGGCAAACGGACCGCAAACCGATTTTCCGCAAAAGATACCTCGGAGCGGATAAAAAAGCCATTAACCGGCTCATTGGCGCCTTTCAAGTAATCTATAACAAGCGGAAAAGCATCTTCATTCATCATTTCAGGCAGATAACGAGCTGTAATGGAAACAGAACGCACAGAAAGTCCCCTCGCAAGAATGCGTTGGGACTCCGAAATAACAGCATAAGGAATAAACCCGGCAGGTGAAACAGTCACATGAACCGCATTGTCCTCGGTAGTGATTACAAGACCGCTTACCTCACTGTCCAAAAGAACCTGATCAATATTCTTTTCTCCTATGTATTTTCTAAATACATCATTAAATCTCTGCAAAGCAATTCTCCTTTACAGCCTTTCAATTTCATCTAACAATGCCTTTGTAACCTGCTCTGGTTTAACCTTGTAAAGCGGCTTACCCTTGGCAAACAGCAGAAATTCTCCATTACCGCCCGCTACACCAAGATCTGCATCAGCCGCTTCGCCGGGACCGTTTACTGCACAACCCATCAGGGCGACTTTTAAGTTTTTGCGAATACCGATCAGCGCTCGTTCCGTTTCCTCTGCAATTCGTATTAAATCAACATGGCAACGCCCGCAAGTGGGACATGAAACGAACTGAATTCGATTGTCTAACCCCAAAGAAGTCAGCAAATCATGGGCAGCATGCACTTCCCGGACGGGATCAGCAGTAAGAGAAACACGAATAGTATCGCCGATGCCCTCACACAGCAATCCTCCTATACCGGCGGACGATTTGATGATACCCATGCGCTCGGTACCGGCTTCTGTGACACCAAGATGTAGCGGACAATCGGTTTTTTGCGCCAAAATCCGGTTGGCTTCCACTGTTGTAATAACATCACTTGATTTGACCGCAATAAGATAATCGGTAAAATAACGCTCCTCAAGCATTTCTATATGCATCATTGCCGATTTGACCAATGCTTCCGCCGTAGGGCGACCGTATTCT
>USBC01000148.1 GCA_900552845.1 uncultured Oscillospiraceae bacterium
AGAAGATCCGCGGGAAGAAAGCAGTAATCCAGCAGATCGTCAAGGAGATGGAAAACCATGCGCAGGGTGGTCACGACTATAATGGTAAATGCTTCATTTCTATGTCTGCCTGCATGGACGATGCCCGTGCTGTTGCCGATTTGGTCGAGGAAAAGTTTCCGCACCTCAACGGCAAGGTTATGATCAACAATATCGGCACCACCATTGGCAGCCATACCGGTCCCGGAACCGTTGCACTGTTCTTCTGGGGTGACGAGCGCACCCACTGAGTTTAATGTCCGAAAGGAGCGCCCTTTATGGCTAAATCCGGTATTTCCGGCAAAAACATTCTGATCAATCTTTCTGTTACCATTGTGGCGGGTTTCATCTACTTTTATATAAAACTGCCGCCCATCAATCTGCACTCGGCTGCATTCTATAGTTTTTTCTTGTTTGTCTCGGTGGTCTATTGTGCTACGGCGGTTATTACCTCCGGCATCTACCGTCAGGCAGAAAACGGAAAGACCTTCTGGAAGCTGCTGAAAGGCAGCTGCATCGTGCCGCTCATCGTCATTGCGGCGGTGTTTGTTGTCTATGTCGTCGGCGGTCTGCTTTCCAGCGTTATTATTCGCAGCGGCGCCTATGCCAAGCTGATGACGGTGGAGACCGGTGACTTTACGCAGGATATTGAGGAGATCTCCTTCGACCAGATCCCAATGCTGGATAGAGACTCGGCGGAAAAGCTGGGCGACCGCAAGCTGGGTGAGCTGGCGGATATGGTAAGCCAGTTTGAGGTAGCGGATAACTATACCCAGATCAATTACAGGGGTCGTCCCGTGCGAGTCACTCCGCTTCGGTACGGCGATGTATTCAAGTGGCTGAACAACCGCAGCGCCGGTCTGCCCGCATATTTGATTATTGATATGGTTACGCAGGAGGTCGATGTGGTTCGCCTTTCGGAGGGAATGCACTACACCACTGCCGAGCATTTCAGCCGCAACCTGTACCGTCACTTGCGGTTCCAGTATCCCACCTTTATCTTTGACGAACCGACCTTCGAGATCGACGAGGAGGGCACGCCCTACTGGGTCTGCTCCCGTGTGGTCAAGCGCATCGGGCTGTTCGGCGGCACCGATATCCAGGGCGCTGTGCTGGTGAATGCCATCAACGGCGAAAGCCAGTATTACACCGATATCCCCACATGGGTGGACGGCGTTTACTCCGCCGATATTATTATGGAGCAGTACGATTACTACGGCACCTATCAGGGCGGCTTCATCAACTCGCTGTTCGGGCAGAAGAATGTGACCGTGACCACTGCGGGCTACAACTACATTGCTGCCAATGATGATGTGTATGTTTACACCGGTGTTACCTCGGCGGGCAGCGATGAATCCAATATCGGCTTTATTCTGACCAACCAGCGCACCAAGCAGACTACCTTCTATTCCATTGCGGGCGCCGAGGAATTCAGCGCGATGAACAGCGCCGAGGGCGTGGTGCAGCACCTGAACTACACCTCCACCTTCCCATTGCTGCTCAATATCAGCAACCAGCCCACCTACTTTATGGCGCTGAAGGACTACGCCGGCTTGGTAAAGATGTATGCAATGGTCAATGTTCAGCAGTATCAGATCGTTGCCACCGGCACTTCGGTAGAGGAGTGCCAGGCGAACTACTATAAGCTGTTGCGCCAGAATAAGCTGGATACCGGTGAAGAGCCGGTTCTTCCCGCTGATGAAGAGACTGTAGTCGGTACTGTTGTGGCATTGCGCTCTGCGGTTATTGACGGCACCACCATGTACTATGTGACATTGGACGGCGGCAACACCGTTTACAGCATCTCCGCCGGCGAGCTGGAAAAGGTCGTTCTGCTGAATGTGGGCGACTATATCGGCATTACCTACGAACCGTCCTCGCTGCGTGACGACCGCATCTGTACCGCCAATGACTTTGAATGGGTCACGGCGGAGAAACCGGTCGAGCCCACTGAGAAACCGGAGCAGCCTGAGGCAGAGGATAATACCGAGGCAGCATAATAGAATGTTTCATAGAAAGTCCCTGCTGTAAGGCGGGGACTTTTTGCCTCCAAAAAATGGGGCAAGAATATTAAGATTATTTAAATAATACGCTGCCTGCATTGACAAGCAAGCACCATAATAGTAAAATATATTTGACATCACAACTACAACCGGAGGATATTCCATGCTGAGAATAGAACATTTGACGAAACTATACGGCGAGAAAAAAGCCGTTGATGATCTTTCCCTGCATATTAGGGCGGGGGAGATCTATGGCTTTATCGGACATAACGGCGCAGGCAAGACCACGACCATTAAATCCTGTTGCGGAATATTGCAGTTTGAGCAGGGGGAGATCTATGTAGATGGCATTTCCATAAAAGCGGATCCCATCGGCTGTAAACGCAAGATTGCCTATTTGCCTGATAATCCGGATTTGTATGAATTCCTCAGCGGTGTGCAGTACCTCAATTTTGTTGCCGATGTATTCGGCGTTTCCAAGGAAGAGAGAGAACGGAGAATTAGGGAATATGCCGATCTCTTTGGACTTACGGAGGATCTTGCACAGCCGATTTCCGCCTATTCTCACGGCATGAAGCAGAAGCTTGCCATCATCTCTGCGCTCATTCATAAGCCGCGGCTTCTTATCATGGACGAGCCGTTTGTCGGGCTGGATCCCAAAGCGGCACATGAGTTAAAACAGCTTATGCGTCGTCTTTGCGATGGCGGATCTGCAATCTTCTTCTCAACCCATGTACTGGAGGTCGCCGAAAAGCTGTGTGATAAGGTCGCAATCATCAAGGGCGGCAGACTTGTCGTTTCCGGAACCATGGAGGAGGTAAAGGGACAGGATTCTCTCGAAGATGTGTTCCTGGAACTGGAGGACGACAATGCTTAAAACGCTGCTTAAAGTTCAGATCGCGGCATTGAAGGCTTCCATGCTGCGCAGCCGCCGCAAGCAGACCAAGGGCAGTACCGGACGGGGAATCGGGCTGGCTTTGCTGTTTATCTATGTAATCGTCTGCTTTTTTATTATGTTCGGCTCGATGTTTTCCTCGATCTGCATGCCGCTGCATGAGCTGGGGCTGGGGTGGCTTTACTATGCCATTGCAGGTTTGATGGCGTTTATGCTAACCTTTATCGGCAACGTGTTTGCCACACAGACACAGCTTTTTGACGCCAAAGATAACGAGCTGCTGCTTTCCATGCCCATTGCTCCCAAATTTATTTTGGGCAGCCGTATGCTGCTCTTGCTTGCACTGGATCTGGGATATGTTCTGCTGGTTATGGCGCCTGCGGGCGTGGTGTACTGCATGAACTATTCTGTCACTGCACTGGGAGTTGTGTACTTTATCATCAGCACTCTGCTGCTGCCGCTGATGGTACAGGCATTTTCCTGCCTTATTGCATGGATCATTTCTCTTATCAGCAGCAAAATGCGCAACAAAAATATCATCACCATGGTGGCCTCATTGGTTTTTTTGGCGGCTTACTTCTACCTTTACAGCAAGATGGGCGACATCATCTCCGGACTGATCGCCAATGGCACCGCAGTTGCGGTTGCTTTTAAGAAATACGCCTTTCCTGCGTACTATTTCGGCGTCGGAATCGCAGGGCATAATCTGACATATTTACTGCTGTTTACCGTATGCACGCTGGTGGTGTTCGAGCTGGTCTATGCCGTTCTTTCCCGTAGCTTCCGGCAAATCACCACAGTCAAAAAGGGTGTTGCGCGCATCGAGTATAAGGAAAAATCCATGCGGGCCAGCAGCCCGTCTGCTGCGTTGCTCCGCAAGGATTTCCGGCATTTTATCGGTAATCCCATGTATGTCCTCAATGCATGGATGGGGGAAATTCTGCTTATTGTCGCTTGTGCTGCCATGCTCATCAAAAAAGATTTTCTTACTGAGTTTCTGCCGATGCTCAACGGGGCGGGGGAGACCCTTGGTTTGCTCCTTTGCGTGATTCTATGCGGTTTGAGTTGCACCAATCTTATCACCGCTCCTTCCATCTCGTTGGAGGGGAAAAACCTCTGGATTGCGCAGTCTATTCCGGTACCCGCTGCCGTGGTGCTTCGCGCCAAGGTCAAGCTGCAAATGCTGCTCTGCATTCCCATTACAGCGTTTACCGCATTGCTGATGGGACTGATCCTGAAAAATGAACTGCCTATGGTGGCGCAGCATGTAATGGTATCTGCCGCGAATAAAGACATAACGCCGCAAAAGGGCGAACAGGACAATCTACGAAATCCAAACTACGAAAAAATAAACCAAACACAACAC
>USBC01000149.1 GCA_900552845.1 uncultured Oscillospiraceae bacterium
TCTTTGATTTTTATTTATGGGTATGGGGTAATGCGGGCCCCGCGGGCCCGCCGGGGGGGGGGGCGCCGCGGGGCGATGCCCCGCGGAACCGGAGTGCCCCAAAGGGGCGCTCCGGTGGCTGCGCCGTCAGACGATTATCGGTTGCGAAGAGCGTTATCGGCGCGGCGGGCTGCGGGATAGCTGGGCAGCTCCACGGCGGCAACGGCGATGTTTTCCGCCTCCGCTCGGGAGAGCATGGCGTCATCGGGGCGAATACCCTCGGTAAGCACTACGCAGGCAACATCTGCCATCAATGCGGCTACAATGGTATTTTGGTTTGCCATGACGGTGAACCAGATCCCGTCGGTGGGGGCACGCCCCATTACCATGCTGAGCAGATCGCAGCAGTAAACGCCGCCTTTAATTTCCCGCCCGCCGCCGGCAAGCAGGGTAAAGCCGCAGGCACGGCACAGTTCATTCGCTGTCATTTTCGATGTCCTCCATGGGCGTGCGGTGAGAAGAAAGCCCTACCAGCGACTGCGCCAGCTTTTCCAGCTTCTCTTTAAGCAGATAGATGCAGTCATCTTCGGTGCGGTAGCCAAGGACGATATCCTCGGCAAGGGCGTGGCATGTGGGAGAGCCGCAGCTTCCGCAGTCGAGACCGGGGAACTTGCGCTCGTAGCTTTGCAGACGGGCGAAGGTCTCCAGCGCGTGAGCGGGATCGCCGCCCAGAGACATGACATTGAGCGGTTCGATCTTCTTGTTGAAATAAACCTCTTCAGGCAGCCAGTTGGGGGTTTCCCAACGAGTTCCCACCTGCGGCAGATCGCGCGCCAGCCGCTTGATGCGCGCGGCGGCGGCATAGGGGTTTTCTACATTCATCACACCGCCTACGCAGCCGCCCGGACAGGCGGAAAGCTCCACAAAATCGAGGCGGGTAAACTGCTCGTCCTCGATGGCTTCCAGAATTTTGATGACATTTTCGATGCCATCGGCGGCAATGTAGCGCCGCTGACCGCTGCCGATGGATTCGCCGCTGTTTGCCGCCCAGCTGATACCGGTGCTGCCCATGCGGGAAAGGTGCATAAACTCCTCCGGCTGCATTTTTTTAACCTCCTGCACCAGCTGTGGGTAGACGCGGCTGATGGCGATGGCGGCATCAATATTGCGGGTTTTATTGCCCAGCGGTACCTTGGCAGAGGTGACCTTGGCAGGGCAGGGGGTGATGAATGCAACGCCGATCTCCTCCGGCTTGAGACCGGTTTTTTCCACTGCGGCACGGCGTGCCAGCACCGCAGCAAGCTCCACCGGGGGCTGCAGCGGCAGCAGATGCTCCAAAAGGTCGGGGAAGCGCACCCGAATAAGCCGCAGCACGGCAGGGCAGGCAGAGGAGATGAGCGGCAGCGGCCCCTGATAATGCGCGATATATTCGCTGGTGGACTGGGAGATCAGCTCTGCAGCTGCACCGACCTCATACACCTCATCGAAGCCGATACGCTTGAGCGCCAGAACGATGCGCCCAGTGTGGTCCAGATGCTTGATTTGAGAAAAGAGCACCGGTGCAGGCAGTGCGATTTTGTACCGGAAGCCTGCCAGATCCTCCATGCTGTCGCTGACTGCACGCTTGGCGTGATGGGGACAAATGCGGATACATTCGCCGCAATCAATGCAGCGCTCGCCCAGAATGCGCGCCTTACCGTCCCGCACGCGGATCGCCTCGGTGGGGCAGCGCTTGACACAGGTGATGCAGCCGTGACACAGCTCTTTATTTAAGGTAACCGAGTGAAAATAGGTTTGTCGTTCCATGGCTTTCCTCGCTTTTGTTTCGATCCGGCTTTAGTGCAGCTCAACGCGCAGGGTGATGGTGGTGCCGACTCCCAGAACGGTGTCGATCTGCATGCTGTCGGTGTATTTTTTCATATTGGGCAGACCCATGCCTGCCCCGAAGCCCTGCTCACGGATCTTATCGCTGGCAGTACTCCAGCCCTCCTGCATGGCTTTTTCAACGTCCGGTATGCCGGGCCCCTGATCCCGCAGTGCCAGAGAGACGCCGTGGTCGTCAATCTCGGCGTCGATCTCGCCGCCGTTGGCATGAATGACCATATTGATCTCGCCCTCATACATCGAGATCGCCACCCGGCGAATGGTATCATTGGGATAGCCAAGCTGGCGCAGGATCCCCTTGAGGTGCCCACTGGCTTCTCCGGCATGAACAAAATCGTCACCCGGAACGACGTAGTGATATTGCAGCGTCATATCTTGTTACACCCCGCGGATACCGGCGCGGTACAGAAGTCCGCTGGCGGTAAACATGCCGTATTGGGTGGAAAGCACCGTAAGACCCTTTTGTTCTGCCAGCGCCAGCACCTCATCAACGGGCTTTTTGCCCCGTACAAATACGATGCAGTGCATGTCCAGCATTTCTGCGGTGCGGATAACCTGCTGGTTGAGCAGACCGGTGAGCAACAGCGCCTGCCCCTGCCCGTACGCCAGCACATCGCTCATCATATCGCTGGCAAATGCGTTGGTAAAATCCAGCTCCGGCTGGGGGTCACCGCACAGCTGGCGCGCCTCCAGCAGGGTAATGATCTCATTCATTTTCATGGAAAAACCGTCCTTTCGGCAATGCGGGAAATGCATTCCCGCTCTCTTCCTGTTTATTATAACAGCCGCTGCCCGACTGCGCAACGGGAACCGGAGACAGGGGACGAATATTTTCCGATTAGTTTTGGCGGTTTAATGCGGTTATCACAATGTGTTCACAGAATATTTGTGCCTTTTCACGAATAAAATATCTTGCCAACCCGAGGAAAACAAGCTATCATATAGTCATTGCTAATTTATATAAAAAGCCACACTGATTGGCTTCAGGAGGAGAATATGGTACTGGAAAAACTGATCGGGCTGCTGTGCGAGCAACTGGACATTGAACCCGACGAGGTAAACGAGAACACCGATATTATCAATGATTTGGGCGCCGATTCTTTGGACGTCGTTGATCTGGTAATGACACTGGAAGATGAGTTCGATATTGAGATCCCTGACGAGGACATTGAGACCATCCACACGGTAGGCGAACTGGCGCATTATCTCGAGGAGCACATTGACGGCTGATCCCGCCAAGGGCAAGATGAAACGGCAGCACCTTAAAGCCGAGGGACTGCCGCTTTATTTTTGCCGGAAACGCTGCAAAAACTGTATTTTAGGGCTTGACTTTGCACCCGCCGAATGGTATAGTAATAAAGTCGCAGCGGATGTGCTGGTGTAGCTCAGCCGGTAGAGCAGCTGATTTGTAATCAGCAGGTCGGGGGTTCGAATCCGTCCACCAGCTCCACCACCGCATGATAAAAAATGAATATGGAGGAGTTCCCGAGCGGCCAAAGGGGGCAGACTGTAAATCTGTTGTCACTGACTTCGATGGTTCGAATCCATCCTCCTCCACCATCAGGAGGGTACGAAAAAGTGCCCAGCAAAAAACCCCGATTTTATCGGGGTTTTTTGCTGCCCAAAGAACGATTTTTCAGAGCTTGAAAACCGTAGATGAAAAATCGGCTTTTCCCCCTTGCAGATAGATGCGAATCCAAGCGGCAACTGAAGAACGAACAAGAACAGCAAATGCCAAAGATGGATCAAACGGGAAACCAGCCGGAGAATCCACAGCTGCTGCAGCGCTCTGGCACAAGGAGATTTCTGCCGACTGCCCGATGATCATGTCTGATATTCTGACGAAGAATTTACGCAGCAGGCTGTTACACAAATAGGGGACATTCACAAAAATATGCTGAAATAGCAGCGCAATAACGAGGGGATTTGTGAAAATTGACAAAATTGATTGATTTTGGATTTTTTATAAGAATCTCCTTGAAATATTTGATATAAAGTGATAGGATTAGGACAGTTTCAAATCAGTAATGATAATTGAAACATTGATAAAATAATTTGGCAAACCTGTCGAAAGGCAGGGACGCAAAGTTGAGCGTCTAAACGGAACACCGCATGACAGGCTGACTGCATTCTTTTGGGGAAAAGAACGCAGTCGGCTTTTTTGTGCGCAAAAATGCGGGAGAGGGGCGCCGCCGGTGATATGCCTCCCGCTTTGCAGTATTTTTTTTGTTCATGAGCGCCGACCCTTTTTCAAAGGGGGAGCGCAGTAAATAACCAAAATAAAATAGAAAAAGGAGTAACTTAGATGAAAAAGACCATGAAAAAATGCTTTGCCATGCTGCTGGCTTTGGCAATGCTGTTCGCCATG
>USBC01000150.1 GCA_900552845.1 uncultured Oscillospiraceae bacterium
CTCCAACCCCCGGATCAGGCTCCGGCGTGGGGGGGGGGGGGGGGGGGGCGGGCGGCCCCGGCGGGGGCCGGGGGCCGGGCGGGGGGCGGGCGGGGTCATTGCAGTCGTATTCCAGCACGCGGCCATCACCGGAAGCATCGGTGATATAGAAGTGGTAATCCCGCCCGCTGGAAGCGAACATATCATATTTGCTCAGCAGCTCTACAGCTTCGGCTGTGGTGGCGGCGCGGTCCAGCACCAGGCGGATGGCAAGGGTGGTAGCGATCATCGGCTTGCCGGTCTGCTGGTAGGTGGGGTCACTGTCCAGCGTGAGAACGGCGATAGAAACGCCTTTTTCATTCATGCCGTCCAGGCAGATGAACGGCGCGGTGAGGGTTGCCAGCTTTTTGGCCATGCTCGCGTCCGGCGTGTTGGCGTTGATGTTATCCAGCGCGGCAAAGGCGACCGAGGCGTAACCGTCCTTGGGGTTGCAGTAGACCAGCATGGCGGAGGTATCGTTCTTGAAATCATAGTTGCGGCCCATCAGGGTGTGGCCGTCCGTGCCCTGGGTGCAGAACGCGCTGCAGCCAAAGTTTGGGGCTTTCATATGGATGGGCAGGTAGGGCAGGGCTTCGGCCAGGATGGCATTGATCATGCTCTGGTTATCGGTAATGCCGCGGTCGATCAGGCGGTCGAGATCATACGCATAGTCAATATCCATGCGGTAGAGGTTATAGTTTTCGTAATCGGTCAGTTTGCGGATGCTGTGGATGCTTTTGAGCCGGGTAAAGTACACCCCGCCGCCAACGGCGGCGGCGATGATGACCACAGCAACCAGAGCGGAAATGATCCATTGAATCGCTTTCATCTTTTTCTCCTGTTCATGACGGGTTGGCGGACAAACGGGGGCGGTGCTGGCTGATTATGCTTTTACGGAATCCGGCAGCGGGAAGGAAAAACGCATGGCAAGCGCTTTGAACAGCTCCTGCATGACCTGCACGGCAATGGCGCGGATATCCAGCTTGGCGATAAAATCCAGCACCTGCTTTTGCTCTGCGGCGGGCACCGCGTTAGCGTTTAAACTCATGGATAGGAAGCGGGCCAACTTTTTTTCCAGCGTAAAGTATTTATCGCACGGGCGGGACATATAGCCCCGCATTATGCCCGCAGAGCCGATCTCCAGTTCATAGAAGTCGCTTTCGGTATAGCTGGGCAGGTAGGGGCCGAAAATGCGGTACAGTTCGCTGGAGGTGTGCTGGTAGATATACTCGGACGCTTCGGTGTGGCTGTAGGCTTCCAGGTAGATATCCCGCAGGTTCTCGTTCAGCTCGGTCAAAGCCAGCTGGATGCTGGTTTCCACCGCGTACACATAGACGGGCGGCAGCTTTTGGCCTGCGATCTGGCCCGCCATATCAAACTGACTGCCGAACATGAATTTGACCAGCTCCACCAGAACGCCATCCTTGGTGCGGAACACATTCTGGAAGGTACTGATGCTGACATCGGCTTCCGTGACAATTTCGGCAACAGTGGTGCGGGTATAGCCTGTTTCCAGAAAGAACCGAACACAGGCCGTTAAAATGCGGCGCTTGGCGTCAGCGCTGTCATATCGTCTGGGCATTAGAATCACGCTTTCTGTATTGGTTTATATGCCAATTATAGCATTTGGATGCAGCGGGAACAAGTGGCCGGGATGGAGAAGATTTGGGCGGATATTTGGTGATATTGGATATCGGTTTTGATTGGGGTAACGTAACCAAAGGAGCCGCCGCAGATGCGGCAGCTCCTTTGGATTATGTAGACATTTCTTTTAGATATACTTGTTGATGTAATCGGCGGTAACGAAATAGTTGGTTATCCGTGTGTTGGCTTCGGTCATGGCAAGGTAATCGTTTTGCATCTGCTGGTTTTCTTCCAGGTTGGAAATTGCTTTCATCTGCTCTTCATGCTGCTTTTTCGACTGTGCGAGCAAGGCATCCTGCTTTGCAAGCTGCATACGCTGGTTCAGGATAATTTCTTCCTGCTGTGCGATGATTTTATCGAGCTTGGCAATGATCTGATCTAGCAACATAGTCTGCAAAACCCGGTCAATATCGGTTTCGTGGCTGCTGCTGATGTAATCGTACAGATAATAAGCCACATAAACGCTTCTGTATTTATTTGGAATAATATTTGCAGAATATACGCTTTGTAATTTTTCTTTTGCTTCCTGCAGGTGCGAAACGGCAGCGTTATAATCGTCGATTTGATTGGGTAAATCAGGACGGCCTTCATTGGCGAGAGCCATCATACGCTCGTAGTCTTTCTTCTCTTCTTGATAAGTCTCTTCTACTGCTTCCTTTTCCATTTTTTGTTTTTTGGCATTATTAGAAGCAATGAAACCGGCATATATAAAGAATCCTAGAGAAAGATACAAGCACAATGCTGCTATAAGACCCAAGAAACCGGAGTCTGGACTAAAGAGGAGGAGACAAATTAAGATACCAAGCGTAACACATCCCTTAGCTAGGCTTGGAAAGATATCTTTTGGGGGAGATATAGTCCCCTTTTGGGGAACCGGCGTACTGTCTGCTTTTTCGATCAAAGTTTGTAAATATTCAACGTCTTCTCCTGTGGAATGTACATCATCCTCTATTTTCCGAACCAGCAGTTCCATGCTGTATACGTCACGCAGGTAATTTACTAGAATTTCATGGTTATAATTGGCCATGACAGTTAAATCTTCCTTTCTGTACTAATATTATAGTATCTATTTTGATTATATAGTAATATTATGTATACGTCAATCACTCCATAGGAATTTTATAGTAAATTCAAGAAAAAGGAGTGGTAGCTCATGAACCGTATACGCGACCTGCGGGAAGATATGGATTTGCGGCAGGTGGATGTGGCCGCGGCGACTGGAATCGATCAGAAAACCTTATCCAATTATGAAACAGGTAAGACACAGCCGGATGCCAGAGCGTTGGTTGCGCTGGCAGATTTTTTTCATGTGAGCATTGATTATCTTGTCGGGCGGACGGATGCTCCGGCAAGAGATTCGCAGTATCTCATCCATGAACTGTCCAAAATTCAGCAGGAATTGGAACGCATTAAAAGTGGATTGAAATAAAAGTTTCCCTAAAGCAGAATGCCCGGAGCCATAAAGTCACATGCGACATTATGGCTCCGGGCATTTGATTTAAGGCAATACCGCATAATTCTAAGTGCCGATACGGCGAGCGAGGTGCGGCAGCTGCTAAGCCAAAAGCGCAGATAATACTTTGTGTATTATCGAGCATTTTGGCAACGCAGATGCCGTGCCGCAGTCGCCGAAGCGGTGCTTAAGCCGTAAGGCGGGAATTGTGCGGTGTTGCCTTAAGCAAGGCGATACAAAATTGAAAAGGGGATGCAGCTCTTTTCCGGTTAGCGGGACGATGCGAGCATCGTCCCCTACAAATTATTTGCAGTGTTTATCACAGCCGGCAAAGGTTTCTCCGCGGCGGGGTGAGGGCACCCCGCCCAACAGGACATTTGTGGGTTTGCAACGCGTGATAAAAAGCTCTGTAGGGAACGGTTTTGACCGTTCCGGGCCATTGCCGCATTATGCCATAATAGGATTTATTGCAGACCCTTGTCCGGTACAATCCCAAAGGGCCGCCATCTCTTTTCCGGTTGGCGGGCGCACGATGTGCGCCCCCTACGGGGAGCGCGCCAGATTACGGCTGATTTTTACGGCAAAACAAAAAGCCCGCACCCATACGGGTGCGAGCCAGAAAAGCTGAAAAGGTCAGAAATTACTTATTCTTCTCTTCATCCAGGCGGTCGAGCAGATCCCAGACGCCGAGCATATACTGGATGCCGAGGGCACGGTCATACTTGCCGTAGCCGGGGCGGCAGTTGCCGGGGCCTTCCTCCCACAGCTGACGGCCGTGGTCGGGGCGGATATAGCCCTCAAAGCCGTTGTCGTGGTAAGCGCGCAGGATCTCGATGATGCCGGTCTCACCGCAGCAATCGCGGTGGGCAGCCTCAGAGAAGTCACCGTTATCAAAGTGATGGATGTTGCGGATGTGAGCGAAAGCGATGCGGTCGCAGTGCTTGCGGACGATCTCGGCAACATTGTTGTTGGGGTTGGCGTTCAGGCTGCCGGAGCACAGGGTCAGGCAGTTGTACGGATCATCCACCATGGACAGGAAACGGTCGATGCTCTCGGCGTCAACCAGCAGGCGGGGCAGACCAAAGATATCCCC
>USBC01000151.1 GCA_900552845.1 uncultured Oscillospiraceae bacterium
AGGAAGCCACCCGCCGCGTCGAGGAGATCTCCTCCCGCTACGGCTTTGATATCGACGCCAAAAAGAAAATTTATGCCATGTCCGTTTCGGAAAAGCAGACCGTCGAGATCGTCAAGGTGCTGTATCGCGGCGCGGAGATCCTCATTCTGGACGAGCCCACCGCCGTGCTGACCCCGCAGGAGACCGAAAAGCTCTTTGCCGTACTGCGCCGGATGCGGGAGGACGGCAAATCCATTATCATCATCACCCACAAGCTCAATGAGGTGCTCAGCCTGTCGGATCGCGTCACCGTGCTGCGCAAGGGCGAAAATGCCGGCACCGTCAATACCGCCGAAACCAACGAAGCACAGCTTACCGAGATGATGGTCGGGCAGAAGGTCGTCCTTAACATTGAACGCAAGACCCCGGAAAACCCCGTCGATCGTCTCGTCGTCCGCGATGTCAGCTGCGTCGGCAGCGATGGGGTTCAGCTTCTGGATCAGGTTGGCTTTACCGCCCGTGCGGGCGAGATCTTGGGCATTGCCGGCATTGCCGGCTCCGGTCAGCGGGAGTTGCTGGAGGCGATTGCCGGCTTGCAGCCCATCACCGATGGACAGATCCTTTATGAAGACCCCAATAGCGGCGAGACCGAAAACCTGCGGGATAAGACTCCCCTGCAAATTCGCGAGCTGGGCGTCCGCCTTTCCTTCGTGCCGGAGGATCGTCTCGGCATGGGACTGGTCAGCAATATGGATATCATTGATAACATGATGCTGCGCAGCTACCGCCGCGGGCACTCCGCCTTCCTCGACCGTCAGCCCCCGCGAGAGCTGGCGGAGCGCATCATCGAGGATCTGGGGGTCGTTACCCCCAATGCCACCACACCGGTGCGCCGTCTTTCCGGCGGCAATGTGCAAAAGGTGCTGGTCGGGCGGGAAATCGCCTCGGCGCCCACCGTGCTCATGGCGGCATATCCCGTCCGCGGGCTGGATATCAATTCCTCCTATCTCATCTACCACCTGCTCAATCAGCAAAAGGAAAAGGGCGTTGCCGTTATTTATGTCGGCGAGGATCTGGACGTTCTGCTGGCGTTGTGTGACCGCGTTATTGTTCTCAGCGGCGGCCGCATTACCGGCACGGTAGACGGCAGAACTGCTACCAAGGAGGAGGTCGGTCTTTTGATGACCAAAACAGAAAGGGAGGGTGCGGCAAATGTCCAAGAGTAATTCCGCGGCGGCGTCCGGCGCTCGTCCGGCGCACGAGCCGTTTATCTATGTTACCCGCCGGGATCAGATTCCGCTGGGGCGTGCCATTCTCATTCGCGCGGTGGCAATCCTGCTGGCACTCATCGTGTGCAGCGTGGTCACCCTTGTCCTCACCGGCGATGACCCCCTTTCCATCTATGCTACTATTTTCCACGGTGCATTCGGCTCCGGCCGTATGCTGGTCACCCTGCACGATATCGCCATTCTGCTCTGCATTTCGCTGGCAGTTACACCGGCATTCCGCATGCGCTTCTGGAATACCGGCGCCGAGGGCCAGGTGCTCATTGGCTGTCTGTCCACTGCCGTGTGCATGTTGGTGTTGGGAGGCAAGATCCCCGATGGCTTGCTCATTCTCATTATGGCGGTCTCGGCAATCCTTTCCGGCATCATCTGGGGTGTTGTTCCGGCGTTTTTCAAGGCACACTGGAACACCAACGAAACGCTGTTCACCCTAATGATGAACTATGTTGCCATTCAGCTTGTGGAATACTTCCTCAAGGTGGCGGATAAGACCGGCTCCAATGTCGTCGGGCCCGACCTGCTTACCCGCGGCTGGTTCCCCGAGCTTTTCGGCGTCAAGTATCTGCTCAATATCCTCATCGTCGCCCTTGTCACCGTCGGTATGCACGTCTATCTGCGGTACAGCAAGCACGGCTATGAGATCGCCGTCGTCGGCGAAAGCGAAAACACCGCGCACTATATCGGCATCAATGTCAAAAAGGTCATTATCCGCACCATGGCGCTTTCGGGTGCCATCTGCGGTTTAGCGGGACTGCTGCTGGTCGGCGGCTCTTCCCATTCCATCGATTCCAACCTTGTTGACGGGCGCGGCTTTACCGCCATCATGGTTTCGTGGCTTGCCAAGTTCGATCCCTTTACCATGATCCTTACCACGCTGCTTTTGGTATTTTTGGCACGCGGTGCCGATGAGGTCACCTCCAAATTCGGGCTCAACAGCGATTTTGCCGAGATCCTTACCGGTATCATCTTGTTCTTTATCATCGGCTGCGAGTTTTTCATCAACTATCAGGTGCATTTCAATCATCACAAAAAAGATACGGCGCCCGTCGCCGTAAGCGGGGAGGGAAACTGATATGGAAGTAATCGTCAGCTTTATCCAGCGTGCCGTTCTGCAGGGCACACCGCTGCTGTTCGGCGCTACCGGAGAGATCCTTACCGAAAAATCCGGCAACCTTAATCTGGGCATTCCCGGTATCATGTATATCGGCGCCATCTCCGGCGTGGTCGGCGGCTTCTTCTACCAGAATTCCACCTCCCGTGTACAGCCGGTGCCCGCCGTGCTCATTCCGCTGCTGTGCTGCCTTATCGGTTCGCTGCTTGCGTCTTTGCTTTACTGCTTCCTCACCGTCACCCTCAAGGCAAATCAGAATGTCACCGGTCTTGCCATTACCACCTTCGGCGTGGGTATCGGTAATTTCTTCGGCGGCTCCCTCATCAAAATCGTCAAAAGCGACGTTCCCTACCTTGCTCTTGTTAAGATAGCCAAGGCATACAAGACCACCCTCCCCTTTGCCAAGGGGATGGGCACCATCGGTCAGCTTTTCTTCTCCTACGGCTTTTTGGTCTACCTTGCGGTGATACTGGCAGTCGCAGTCGGCTTGTTCCTTTCCCGCAGCCGTGCGGGGCTGTACCTGCGCGCCGTGGGTGAAAATCCCGCTACTGCCGATGCCGCCGGCATCAATGTCACCCGGTACAAATATCTTGCCACCTGCATCGGCGGCATGATCGCAGGCCTCGGCGGTCTGTTCTACATCATGGATTACAGCAACGGCATTTGGTCGAATAACGGCTTTGGTGACCGCGGCTGGCTTGCCATCGCCATTGTAATCTTTGCCACATGGAGACCCTCTATGGCGATACTCGGCTCCTATCTGTTCGGCGCTTTGTATATCCTGTTCAATTATATCAATGTCCCCATGCGCCTGCTGCCCATCATTCAGATGCTCCCCTACCTTGTTACAATCATTGTGTTGGTGGCGGTCAGCGTCCGCAAAAAGAGGGAAAACCAGCCTCCTGCCAGTCTCGGCCTTTCCTACTTCCGAGAAGAGCGCTGACGAGCTTCCTCATCAAAACGAACCCCCGTCCGGTTCATTTCGCCGGATTGGGGGTTCCGGTTTTTTACCCCATAGTAATAAAGTCCCTGCCCACCGATCATCACTCGGCAAGCGGGGGCTTTGCTATTTAGGGTGTCTGCGTTCCCAATTACCAAATGCGCCGTAAAGCCCCTCGCTTTCGCCATGGGGATATAAGGCGCAAATTTGTTGTTTTCGACGGACTAATGCGAACATTCGTTTGCTTTTCATTCCATTTTCTGATATAATCAGAGCTGAAAAGAGGTGAAGCAAACATGAATTCAGTTCGACAAACTGGAATTTATTAGGCAAATAGAATAAGTGCAAAACCTGTGATAAGCAGAACTATACCAACAACAAACTCTACCATTCCCACTTTCTTTGCGTATTCTTCTTTCTTCCGACCGGCTTTGAAGTCCGCCTCAAAACCGTTGATAAGATTGTATTTCTTTTTAAAGTAAATGAAGTATCCAAACAGAAGGAAGGCCAATCCCAGAACTACAACCAATACCTTTAGGAATATCATATAAACACCTCCACAAAAAATTCCGATTTGTCATTCTGATTTAAGAATATTATACTACGATATTGTGACTTTTTCTACCGTCAAGTTCGCAGACGGATCATCTTTCCGGCTCGTTTTTGTGCTTTGTACTTCTCTGAACCGGAATGGAGAGCAGCTCTCTTGTACGCTCTCCAAGCTGTTTTTCAATGGCTGTCAGCCGCTGCTCCGGCAAATTGAGGGACGGATGACGGGTGAACTTGAAGTCCACCATTCG
>USBC01000152.1 GCA_900552845.1 uncultured Oscillospiraceae bacterium
CGCCCGGCCCCCCCCCCCCGCCCGGCGCGCGGGGGGGGGGGGCGGGGGGCGGGCGCCCGGGGCGGGGGGCCGCGGGGGGGGGGGGGGGGGCGCCCCGGCGGGGGGGGGCGCCGGTCTCTACAGCTTCCGGTCATATTTTCTGCCCCTATTATATCCCACAATCAGGGCTTCTGCAATCCGTTTTCGTCGGGTGCTTCGTCTGTTTTCTCCAGCACCGCCAGCACCTCTCGGATTCCGTCCAGCGGCCCCTGTCCCTTTTGCAGCCTGACAGTCAGATAGGGCTTGGCGCCGGCGTTCATCAGCACCCTGCCCGGCAGGGCACGGGTCAGCGCCAACAGGTCGCTGCGGTCAATGCGGTCGGAGTAGAACAGCAGGCTGCCTACCCGCTGGTCGATCTCCCGAATGCCCAGCGCCGCTGCTCTGCTGCGGATCAGCGCCACGTCCAAAAGTCCTGCCACCGAGCGAGGCGGCTCGCCGAAGCGGTCGCACAGCTCGTCCATGGTGTCGCTCCAGTCCTCCTCGGAGCGGATCGCAGCGATTTTTTTGTAAATGTCGATGCGCTGCGCCAAAGACGGAATATATTTTTCCGGAATGTGCGCCTCGATCTGAATATCCACCAGGCATTCGAGGTTCTCCACCGGCTTTTCGCCCTTTTGCTCCCGGATCGCGTCCCCTAAGAGCCGCAGATAGAGGTCGTATCCCACCGCCTCCATCTGCCCGTGCTGGGCACTGCCCAAAATATTGCCGGCGCCGCGGATCTCCAGATCCCGCATGGCAATGCGGAAGCCGCTGCCGAAGCAGGTGAATTCCCGGATCGCCTCCAGCCGCTTTTCACTGATCTCGGAGAGCGCCTTGCCCCGCCGGAAGGTGAAGTAGGCATAGGCACGGCGGCCGCTGCGCCCCACCCTGCCGCGGAGCTGATACAGCTGGGAAAGTCCCATGCGGTCGGCGTCCTCGATGATGAGGGTATTGCAGTTGGGGACGTCCACTCCCGCCTCGATAATGGTGGTGCAGACAAGGATATCAATTTCCCGCTCCAGCAGTCGCTGCCAGATATCAGAAAGCTCGTCCTCGCTCATTCTGCCGTGGGCGGTAACAATGCGCGCCTCCGGCAGCTCCTCCTTGAGGTGGGCAGCGGTCAGCTCAATGTTATCAATGCGGTTGTGCAGATAGAATACCTGCCCGCCCCGCCGCAGCTCCTTTTGGATCGCCTCGATGATGATTCGGTCATCGTATTCCAGCACATAGGTCTGCACCGGGTGGCGGTCCTGCGGCGCTTCATTGATGACCGACATATCCCGGATCCCGCTCATCGCCATATTGAGGGTGCGGGGAATGGGGGTTGCGGAAAGGGTCAGAATGTCCACGCTGCCCTTGAGCTGCTTAAATTTTTCCTTCTGCTTGACGCCGAAGCGCTGCTCCTCATCAATAACACACAAGCCCAGATCGCGGAACCGAACGTCGTCCTGTACCAGACGGTGGGTGCCCACCACCACATCGATCTTGCCGTCCGCCAGCTTTTGCAGAATTTCTTTTTGCTGCTTTGGGGTGCGGAAGCGGGAAAGCAGTTCCACCGTGATGGGGTAACCCTCCAGCCGCCGCAAAAAGGTTTGGTAGTGCTGCCACGCCAGAATGGTGGTGGGCACCAGCACGGCGCACTGCTTGCCGTCCAGCACGCACTTGAAAACGGCACGCAGCGCCACCTCGGTCTTGCCGAAGCCCACATCGCCGCACAGCAGGCGGTCCATCGGGGCAGGCTGCTCCATATCATGCTTGATCTCGGCAATGCAGCGAAGCTGGTCATCGGTCTCCTCGTATTCAAAGCGCTGCTCAAATTCGGTCTGCCAGTCGCTGTCGGGGCTGAAGGCAAAGCCCTTTACCGTGCTGCGCTTGGCATATAGCTGAATCAGCTCCGCCGCCATATCCTCCACCGACTTTTTGACCCGCTGGCGGGTGCGGCTCCACTCATTGCCGCCCAGCCGGTTCAGCTTGACGGTCTGCTCGTCCCTGCCGCCGATGTAGCGGGTCACAAGGTCAAGCTGGGTCACGGGGACATACAGCATATCGGAGCCGGCATAGCGGATCTTGATGTAGTCCTTGGTGACGCCGCCCACCTCCTGCTTGACGATTCCCTCAAAGATGCCGATGCCGTGCGCCACATGAACCACCGCCATGCCGGGGGTCAGATCGGTCAGCTCCCGCAGCACCTCGCCCTGCTGTCGGCGGCTTTGCCGGCGGCGGGTGGCTGTCGGCGCCGCACCGCCCCTTGCCGCAGTAATGACCGCCCAGTGCAGCTCCGGATATTCAAAGCCGGAGGAAAGCCCGCCGGGGAGCACAAATATTTTACCCTGCGTAATATTTTCGGGTGATTTTACAAATCTTGCGGCAAAACCGCGGCGGTTCAGGTCCTCGGTAAGGGCGAGGGCGCCGCGCTCGGTACCGCCCAGCAGCCAGACGGTCCAGTTCCGGCTCCGGTAGCTTTCCAGATCCTCGCACAGCGGGTCCAGTGCGCCGCTCCAAACCGAAAGGGCATTGGCGGTAAGGTGGTACAGCCCGCCCAGCGGCAAGCCGGGGTAGCTGCGGGGGAAGCTATCCAGAATGACCGTGGGAAGCTGCGGAAGCTGTTCCGCCAGCACCGCCGGCTCCGGATAGAGAAATGCGCAGCCCGGAGCTAAAGCGCCCTGCTCCAACAGGGCGGTAATGTCCTGCTTCTGCTGCCAGCAGGTGTGGCTCAGGCTTTCCTTGAGGTTTGCCCCCTCCGAGAGGATCAGCAGCCTATCGCCGCGGTAGGAAAGGAGATTGCTATCCGGTGGACAAAGCAGACCGGCATAGCGGTCGGCAGCGGGCAGTCCCGCTCCGCCCCGCAGCAGGTCAATGTCCTGCCGCAAGCCCTCCTCGCACAGGGCTTTCTGCTTGGGGGAAAGGCGGTTCAGCGTTTCGGTCAGGCGGTCGGCAAGCTCGGCAGGGCGGTACAAAAGCTCCCGCACCGGCGTGATCTCCACCTGCTTCATGCTGTCCTCCCGACGTTGGGTCTCCGGCGAAAAGGCAGCGATGGAATCCACCTCATCACCCCAGAATTCCAATCGCATGGGGTAGCTGTACTGCGGGGTGTAAAAATCCACAATGCCGCCGCGGGCGGCAAACTGCCCGATGCCCTCCACCTGCTCGGTGCGCTGGTAGCCTGCCTGCACCAGAAAATCCAGCAGCCTTTGGGGCGGATATTCCTCCCCGACCTTCAGGGTGAGGGTGGCAGCGATAAGCTGCTCCGGCTGCAGTGTGGGCTGCAAAGCAGCCGTCACCGTTCCCACCGCAAGCAGGGCGGGGTCTTTTTGCAGGCGGCGCAAAACCCCCAGCCGGAGCTGTTCATATTCCCGGCTGACGCTTTCAACGCTGTGGTAGGTGAATTCCCTTTCAGGGAACAGCAGCGCCCGCTCCTCGCCAAAAAAGCGGTTGATGTCCTCCGCCAGTCGGGTGGCGGCGGCTTCATCGGCGGTCAGTACCACCGCACCCCTGCCCAGATCGCTGCAGAGGGCAGCGGTAAGGTGCGCCTTATGAATGGCGGCGGCGCCATCGAGGAGCAGCGGGGCCTTGCCCGCGCGCAGCGCGTCGCGCGCGAGGGAATAGGCAGTCAAATTTTGCAGCATACGGAACATGGGAGACCTCCTGTGGGGGAAGGAATGGTGGTGACTGAAAAGTGAGAGGGCAGGGGGAGAGTTTACCGGTAAGAAAAGACCCTTCTACCCATACGGACGAAACGGGGAAGATTTGCAGAGAAAGTGTTGAATTCGCACAAAAATTTGCAAAAAGTTTACAATATTGGGGGAGGTTGGGAGTGAAACGGACAATTTGCGCGGTCAATCCCTCCGGTTCGCTGCGCTCACCACCTCCCTTTACACAAGGGAGGCTTGGGGCTTAGCGGGTCGCGGTGCGCGGGTGCGGGGCGGTGATTTGCCGAGGAAAGAAGCGGCAAACTGCAAAGTATTTGCCGACTGCCCGCATAGTTCCCCCTCCTCAGAGGAGGGGACAGGGGTGGTGGTTCGCCATTCCGCGCTCCAGCGCGGCAGGCGATAAAAATGCGT
>USBC01000153.1 GCA_900552845.1 uncultured Oscillospiraceae bacterium
ATTCCGCCGAAGAAGGTAAGCGGCACGCTGACAACCAACGCACAGGGACAGGAAACAACCAGAAATACCAAAGCACGCTCTACCCAGATGCTCCACTGTTGGGAGAACAACAAGGGCGGAAGAACAGCAAGCAGAGCTGCACCTGCCACGACGCAGGGGGTATACCAGTGGGCAAAGCGGGTGATAAAGCCCTCGACCTTTGCTTTTTGATCGGCGGCATTTTCCACCAGCTCCAAGATCTTAGCGGCGGTGGATTCGCCGTAAGCACTTTGAGTTCTGACCGTGATGACACCGGTGAGATTCACCGTTCCGCTGACAACGGCATCACCCGCCGATTTATCCTGCGGCAGGCTTTCGCCGGTCAGGGCGGCGGCGTTCACGGCGGTGGCGCCCTCAAGGATCACGCCGTCCAACGGAATCTTTTCGCCGGGACGGACGATAATGGTTTCGCCTACCTCCACCTCCTCGGGGTCTACCTTTTCCTCGATGCCCTCCCGCAGGACATTGGCATAGTCGGGACGAAGATCCATGAGCTGGGTGATATTGCGGCGGGTCTTGCCGACCGCAACGCCCTGAAACCACTCGCCGATCTGGTAGAACAGCATAACGGCAACCGCTTCCCGGTAATCGCCCAGTATAAAGGCGCCGATGGTAGCAATGGACATGAGGAATTCCTCATCGAGCAGATCTCCGTGCAAAATCTTGCGAAGAGCGCCCCACAGAACGTCCCAGCCGACGATGAGGTACGGCACACAGTATGCAAGAAGCTGCCAAACGCCCTGCAGCGGAAGAACAAACCACACCAGCGCCAGCAGCACCGCCGCAGCAATGATGCGCAACAGATGCTTTTTCTGTTTTCTCGTCATTTTGATAATCCCCTTTCCCCTTTTCGGCGCGGGTAACGCATGGGTAAAAGAATACGGTTGTAAGCCGAATCAAATTACTTCAGGAAAATATGGCAGTCCGGCTCGACACGCTTGCAGGTCTTTACCACCTCTGCCAGAATGTCATCGTAGCGGGCATCATCAGCCTCCAGCGTAAGCTTTTGTGCAAGGTAGCTGACGCGAGCGTAGGTCACGCCGTCTATCTTGGAGATGGCTTCCTCCATTTTTGCGGCACAGTTGGCGCAGTCCAAATCCTCCAGCATATAGGTCTTTTTCATGTTATGATTCCTCCTTGGAAATATTGTGTTGACAGGCTTCGTGGTGATCGTGCTCGGTCAGGTGCTCGAAGCCCTGCCCGATGATGGTGCGGACATGATCGTCTGCCAAGGAATAATAGATGGTTTTGCCTGCGCGACGGGAGGCAACAAGCTTATTATCCCTCAAAACCTTGAGTTGATGGGAGATGGCGGATTGCGTCATTCCCAGCAATTCGGCGATGGCGCAGACACACAGCTCGCTTTCGAACAGTGAATACAGGATCCTCATTCGTGTGGTATCACCAAATACCTTGAAGAGATCCGAGAGATCGCAGAGCAGTTCCTCAGACGGAAGCTCCCGTCGCACCGTTTGCAGCAGTGCGGTGTGATCATGCTTGGGCATCATTTCGACCTCCGTTCATATGTTTTGTTGTTCATATGATAGCACGCTCATGTATTATTGTCAACAGGAAATCTGATTTTTTTGCAGCGGGCGGATTTTCTCCGTCTTTTATCTTTGCCTGTGGGTGGGGAACGATTGCAATTTGACCGAAAGCATGGGATAATAAAGGACAGAAAATGAAAAAAAGGGGGAATTCCCGTGCCGCAGAAAAATATTACGCTGGGGCTGGTGGCGCACGTGGACAGCGGAAAAACCACTCTGACCGAAGCAATGCTGTTCGCCGCCGGTGTGCTGCGGCAGGCAGGGCGGGTGGACCACGGTGACGCCTTTTTGGACACCCATGCATTGGAGCGCAGCCGGGGCATCACCATTTTTGCCAAGGAAGCGCGGCTGACGCTGCCCCATACCACCCTGACGCTGCTGGATACGCCGGGGCACGCCGACCTTGGGGCGGAAACGGAGCGGACACTGGCGGTGCTGGACTATGCGGTGCTGATCATCAGCGGGACGGACGGGGTGCAAGCCCACACCGAAACGCTGTGGCGTCTGCTGGAGCGTTATCGTATCCCGACGATGATTTTTATAAACAAGACCGACCTGCCCGATGTTGACCGCGCAGCGGTGCTGGCAGAGCTGCAGCGAAAGCTCTCCCCTGCCTGTCTGCCCCACGATGCCGAGGAGGAAACGCTGGCGCTGTGCGATGAACGGCTGATGCAGGAGTATCTGGAAAACGGCAGACTGACCGAAGAAAGCCTTGCCGCAGCCATTGCCCGGCGGGAGCTGTTCCCCTGTTGGTTTGGAGCGGCGCTGCGTCAGCAGGGTATTGCCGAGCTGCTGAATGGACTGGACACTCTGACCCTTACCCCCGCCTATCTGCCGGACTTTGCGGCGCAGGTGTATAAAATTTCGACCGACCCGCAAGGGAACCGGCTGACCCACCTGAAGGTGACCGGCGGCGTGCTGAAGGTGCGCATGGCGCTGCCGGACGGGGAAAAAATCACCCAGATAAGACTGTATAACGGCGCTAAGTATCAAACGGCGGAGGAGGCGTCTGCCGGAACCGTTGCCGCTGTGACGGGGCTGAGCCGCAGCTATGCCGGAGAAGGACTGGGCGCTGCGGCAAACGGCAGTGCCCCGCTGCTGGAGCCGGTGGTAAGCTGCCGGCTGACACTGCCGGAGGGCGCCGACCCCCACACGGTGCTTCAGCAGCTGCAGCAGCTGGAGCAGGAGGATCCACAGCTCCGTCCGGAGTGGGAGGAGCAGAAGCGGGAGATCCGGGTGCGGCTGATGGGAGACATTCAGCGGGAAATTTTGCAGAGTGTGGCGCTGGAGCGCTTTGGACTTGCCATCGGCTTTGAGGAAGGGAGCATTCTTTATAAGGAGACCATTGCCGCACCGGTGGAGGGCATCGGGCACTATGAGCCGCTGCGTCACTATGCCGAGGTGCATCTGCTGATGGAGCCGCTGCCGCGCGGAAGCGGACTGCAATTTGCCGCTGACTGCCCCGCTGATAAGCTTGATCTGAACTGGCAGCGGCTGATTTTGACCCATCTGACCGAAAAGTCCCACAAGGGGGTGCTGACCGGCTCCCCCATCACCGATATGAAGCTGACGCTGATTGCCGGACGCGCCCACCAGAAGCACACCGAGGGCGGAGACTTTCGGGAGGCGACCTACCGTGCGGTGCGGCAGGGACTGCGCTCGGCGGAAAGTATCCTGCTGGAGCCGCAGTGCCGTTTTACGCTGACCGTTCCGGCAGAGCAACTCGGACGGGCGCTGAACGATCTGCAGCAGCGGGAGGCGGTGACGGAGCCGCCCGATATGGTAGCAGAAACCGCCCTTCTGCGGGGAACGGCGGCGCTTTCGGCGCTGCGGGACTATCCCGCAGAGGTACTACGGTACACCCGCGGTCGGGGGCATCTGACATGGGAGCCGGACGGCTATGCGCCCTGCCGACACCCTGAAACGGTGATTGCCGCCTGTGGCTATGACTGTGACGCAGACCTTGAAAATACGGCAAATTCGGTATTTTGCAGCCATGGGGCGGGACACTCCGTACGCTGGGACGAGGTGCCGCAGAAGGCGCATATCCGGACCGATGCACTGAAAAGCGAGGAGGAGCCGCCGGAACCGCCGGTCAACCGGCAACGGAGCGACGCCTATCGCGGCTCGCTTTTGCAGGACAAAGAATTGCTCCGTATTTTTGAGATGACCTATGGCCCCATTAAGCGGAAAAGTGCCGAGGCGCTGCATACCCCAAAGCCGCAGCGTTCCGAATCCAAGCCGGCGAAGGCAGCCGCTGTGCCGGATGGGCCCGAATATCTGTTGGTGGACGGCTACAATATCATCTTTGCGTGGGACGACCTGAATGAGCTGGCAAGGACCGACCTGGACGCTGCACGCCACCGGCTTATTCAAATTCTGGGTAATTATCAGGGCTACCGGCGCTGC
>USBC01000154.1 GCA_900552845.1 uncultured Oscillospiraceae bacterium
TGCCGGACATCATCATGTAGGGGCCGACCGACCAGGCGAAAAGCTCGTTGAGCGTCTGGATGGATTCGGCAAAGCCGGTGTCGGGCAGCGTAGCGGATTCACCATTCGGGTCAACGATGCGGAGAAGCAGCATGCCGATAGCAAACACGCCGGTGGAGTAGCCGTAAACAAAGATGGAACGCTCAAACCAGCTGTCCTTGTTCATGCGCGGGCCGAAGTAGTAGACGGTCAGGAAGACGATCACACCGCCGAGAGCGAGCATGATGACCAGAGGCACCGCGTACTCAATGACGACGGAAAGCTTGATCTTGGCAACGCCGAAGAAGACGATGAAGTCTGTGCAGCAGGCAGAGATGCGGTCCGTGATGCGGAAGTCGACGTATTCCTCCATGCCGCTCTTTTTAAGCAGCGGGGAGAGTGCCAGCGCGATCAGAAAGCCAATGGCATATTCCGGCAGGAATACGCCAGTCTTGCCGCCGAACCAGTCGCAGAACCAGATGCCGAGGACTGTCGGGATGAGCATGATGGCGAAGTGCCAGCAAAGCGGGTCAAGGGAAATGGGAGAGATGGTGTTGGTACCGAAGATCTCGCGGTTTTCACGCTTAACCATACCGGTGCGCAGGTCGTCAGAGATGTTTTTGATATCGTGGACGTATTGGGTGTAACCCTTTTTGGTGGCCCACTTGATGAAAGCAAGGCCGCCGAACACACCGGCAAGGATGCCTGCCGTTGCAAAGGTCATCGCGATGTCACTCGCTTCGGGGAAGCCAAGCTTTGCAAACGTTGCGCCGACCGCTGCCGCCGTTCCATGGCCGCCCATGAAGCCAGCAGCCATCAGCAGACCGAAGCCGTCATTGACGGCCCATATTGGTTTTGGAGAGAACCAGGCAGCAGAGAATGACGGGAAGGCTGAACTGCAGCGCCCAGGTGCCCAGCTTATAGAAGAAGTAGCTGCCAATGCGCTCGCCGGAGGCCTTGGTAAACTTGATACCGGGAAGGCCGACAGCAACGAAGGACATGACGACCAGAGTCCAGGTGTAGTCGCCGGAATAATCGGAGAAGTTGAGAACGCCTAAGACCTGATTGCCGAGGATCAGGGCGATCAGACCTGCCAGAAGAGATGCGGGGATGAAGAAAGACTGAAGAAATTTGATCTTTGCGCGGAGCATCTGGCTGACCAGAATCAATGCGCCGGCAATCGCAAAATCGGTAAGAATTGCAACCATGTTTTTCCTCCCTCAAGATATTCGGAACAAATCGTCCTGTATATCGCGAATAACAGGTCCGCTCCATAAGAAAAAGATAGCATTTTGTCGAACTGGTGTCAATATAAGTCCACAATTTCGGAATAATTAACAATTATTTCAAGTGCATTTCATTCCGAAAATACAATATTTCGAGGATGGCGGGAGAAGTATGGAATTAATGTTCCGAACAGAAAACTTTGTTCCAAATTTGAGTACAAAGGAACGCTCCGGATCGCTGCCGCGAGGCAAGTCCGAAACGCCCCTTTTGAAAAGCAAAAGAGAACGGCAGGATGCTGTTTTAATAAAAGTAACGTCAGGATACACCAAAAAAATAACACCCGCTGTCCGAAAACCTCTTGCCGAACAGCGGGTGTTATTTCATGTTATTGGCGGGGGTGCGGTGATCCGGTGGAGGCGTCCAAAGTAGAGAACGGTTTATCGATTATGCCGTTAAAACCGGTAGGCTTACTTGGGTCAGAACCGCAGGTTTGTATCCTTCACGAAATTCTGCACGCCGTACAGCACCAGCGTATCGGTAATGCTGTTTTCCTTGGCGTACTCCGCTACATCGCCCTTGAAGAAGCGGAGGTCGAGGACATGAACTTCCGCATAGTCCTCCACGGGGAATTGGGAAAAGGTGTTGCCGTAGGAGTCTTTAATAAGCAGGAGCTTGCCGCTCTTTCCGCTGCCCTCAATGACGGTCTGTGCCTGGTTGGAGTTCAGAAACACGGCGTATTGGTCGCTGCCGGAGAGGTATTTCCGCTCGTAGATGCTGTCCGTCTCATACTGACCGTTGTTGTAGGACACACTTCTATTTATGTGCTTATACCATGCGGTGATCTCCTCGGCGGGGACGGTGGGCAGGGGAACCTTATTCCAAGTCGTGCCGTGGAAATTATCGCAGAGAATTTCCTGCGTCCATTCGTCCGCATTCGGTTCAATGCCCCGCCATGCACAATAGGCATAGTAGGCCCCAAGGCTCGTCCAATGGTGATCGGTACGGTAGTAGATGTTCTCGCCGCTATGAGCGGCGAGAACAGAAAGCACGTCTGTTGTGTCAACGCCCGCATCGGTCAGCACTTGCAGGATCGCGGTGTAGTCTGTCACTGGCGCATAGGCAGGGAGTTTATCCGTCAGCACTTGTGCCGCCATAGGGACAAGGATCGTATTCATAGAAACGCCCTCTGCTGCCAGTTTTTCCTGTAAATCAGCAAGGGCGGCTGCGTTGGCGGCAAGCTGCTTTTTGCTATAAGATGTAAACTTGTCCATCAAATACTTGTCTTTGCAGATATAGACACCGCCGCTTTCCCGTTTACCGATGGCCAGTTCCATGTAGGTTTTCATCGTGACCCAGCCATCCCGCAGGGGAACTTGATCGGTAAGATACTTTTCCAGTTCGCCACTAAATTCGCCGGAGATAAAGTTGGCAACGGTAAATTTGGGCTTTTGCGTCAAAGTGCGCTTTTCTCTTTCGGAGTAATAGCGATCCGGCATCAGCAGCCCGATGAGCGCAGACACCGCCAGCAGCAGGCAGAAAAAAGAGGTTATGGTTTTATTTCGCATTTTTCTCACCTCAGAATCGGAAGTACAGGAACGGATTATAGCTGCCGCTGACAAGATAGGCCGCAGCCATCACCAGCACACAGGCAAGGCCGCCGCAGTCAACCACGGTCAGCGCCCGCTGCCCCAGCCGTGTGCCGAGCTTTTTATAAAAGCGTTTTCCCAGCGGTGTGGCTGCCAAAGCACAGATTGCCAACATCGGCCCATAAGTCAGCAGCAAATACAGACTACTGCTGTCAAACAGCACGCCGGAGAGCATGGCCTTGCACCACGCAGCTCCTTTGCTGATCTCTGTGAACGCAAAGAGTGTCCAGCTGATCGTTACCAGCACCAGCGCGTAGATATGCCGCAATACGGCGGGCAGCCTTTTGAGCCAGCGCAATAGGAAGAGCTTTTCCAGCACCAGCAGTATTCCAAAATACACGCCCCATAGGACAAAGTTCCAGCTTGCCCCGTGCCAGAAGCCCGTCAGCAGCCAGACGATAGCAATATTGCGGAGCTGCTTTGCAAGGCCGCCCTTGTTGCCTCCCAGCGGGATATAGACATAATCCCGGAACCATGTCCCCATGGAGATATGCCAGCGCCGCCAGAAATCGGTAATACTGTCGGCCAGAAACGGATAGTTGAAGTTCTCCAAAAAGCGGAACCCCAGCATCCGTCCAAGGCCGATGGCCATGTCGGAATAGCCGGAAAAGTCGAAATAGATCTGGAAACCGTAGGCGATGACACCCAGCCATGCCGTCAGCACCGTGGGAGCAGCCTGCACGGATGCTGCCTCCCACAAAAGGCCGATGTTATTTGCCAGCAGCACCTTTTTCCCGATGCCGCAGGCGAAGCGTTTCACCCCATCGGCAAAGAGGTCAGCGGTGCAATCCCGGTGCTCCAGCTCGTCCGCTACCGTCTGATAGCGGACGATGGGACCTGCGATGAGCTGGGGGAACAGGGTCACATACGCGCCGAAATTGATGATATTCTTCTGCGTTTTCGCTTCCCCACGATAGACATCAATGGTGTAACTCATGGTCTGAAAGGTGTAGAAACTGATGCCGATCGGCAGCGGCAGGTTCGGCTGGGGGAGCGCCGTGCCGAACAAGGAATTGACCGTACCGATCAGGAAGTCACTGTA
>USBC01000155.1 GCA_900552845.1 uncultured Oscillospiraceae bacterium
AACTGGAAGTGGCGCGCAGCGCCCGGCAGCATCACCGATGAGCTTGCCGACCGGCTGCACCATGTAACGGAATTGTACCGGCGGCTGCCGCCAAGATGAATTTGTGCCTATCCAAGAGAGCGAGATACAGGAGCCTTCGGTGGGGTACTGCCGGAGGCTCCGCCTTTTGGCTTGACAGGCAAAACGGCAAAGCCGTATAATGGGAAAAACAAAAGCAAGAGGGTGCGGCGGCACCGGAGAAGGGGGAGCGGAAAATGGCGGAACAGAAGGCGCATCGTGGGCTGGACGCCAACCTGTTAAAGCCGATTGCCATAGCGGCGATGACGGCAGACCATATTGCATGGCTGTTGTTCCCCGGCTATGCCACCGGCGCCCTGCCGGTTACTCTGCACCTCATCGGGCGCATTACCTGCCCCATTATGTGCTTTTTCATCGCGGAGGGCTTCCACTATACCCATGACCGCAAAAAGTATGCCCTGCGGCTGCTGGCGCTGGCGGTGGTCTCCCACTTTGCCTACCTATTTGCCTCCAACAGCTATGTGGATTGGCATTCCTTTATCCCGTTTTACTACGGCGACCTGCTGAACCAGACCGGTGTAGTGTGGTCGCTTTTGGGCGGTTTGCTGATGCTGTGGCTGTGCGAGGACGAGGAGCGCGGCATGGGAGTAAAGGTCGCGGGGGTGCTGCTCATCTGTCTGGTTACGCTGCCTGCCGACTGGAGCTGTATTGCTGCGCTGTGTGTGCTTTCCATCGGCTCCAACCGCGGCAACCCGCAAAAGCAGATCGCATGGTGCCTTTTCTATGTGGCAATTTATGCAGTAGTGTATTTCTTTGCATTGGATAAGCTGTACGGTCTGCTGCAGCTTGGCGTAGTGCTTGCTATTCCGCTGCTGGCGCTGTATAACGGCAAGCGCGGCAAAAACCAGACCGTCAACCGTGTGATGAAGTGGCTGTTCTACATCTACTACCCGCTGCACCTTGCCATCATCGGGTTCGTTCAGCTGCAAATCAGATAAAGCCGAATCGTCCTGCCAAAGGGCAGGGGAATAACAATATAACGGGAGGCAACATGAACCGCGAAAACAAACGCAAGACCTTTGAAAAGGGGTACTACAAAAATCACCCCTGCAATGACAGCTTTACCTGCAAGGTATGCGGACGGCTGGTGACGCCGGAGGCAGCAGGCACCGATCACCGCAACCATTGTCCCAACTGCCTTTCCAGCCTGCATGTGGATATAGAGCCGGGCGACCGCGAGGCGGATTGCGGCGGCATCATGGAACCGATTGCAGTGTGGGTGCGCGGCAAAGGCGAGTGGGCGATCGTTCACCGCTGCCGCCGGTGCGGTTCACTCAGCTCCAACCGTGTGGCTGCCGACGATAACCCCATGAAGCTGATGAGCATTGCCCTAAAGCCGCTGTGCGAGCCGCCTTTTCCGCTGGAGCGCATAGAGGAAATGACTGCCCTGATGGGCGGCGAGGGTCGCCTGAAGTGACCCTGCGGGAGCCGGACGGCGGCTTCTGTGCCCTATGAGAATAAGCCAAAAAAGGAAAGCGCCCTCCTCCGCAGCTGCGGAGGAGGGCGCCTTTTATGGAAAACAGTATGATTTTTTATTTGCCTGCGGGCTTTTCCGGAGCGTTCTTGGTTACGGTAAGGGAAACGGAGTCCTCCAGAACCGCATTGGCGGGCAGCAGCTTTGCCATAATAACATAGCGGTAGTCATTGGGGTAATGCAGCTTGGTGTTATCGGCAAGGCGGTAGGTGCAGGTGGAAAGGGTAAGGATCTTATCGTTTGCGGTCACTTCCACATCGTAATCGTAGAAGGAGAGATCCTGCGCCTTTTTCAGCATGCTGCTGTAGGTGGCATCGGCGGGATCTGGGTTGATATAATCAAAGGTGATGGGGGTGTAGAATATCGCAAAGACCTGCCAGACCATGTCCTCTTCGATGGTGGAGTAGTAGATATAGGGGTGGCTCTTGGCAAATTCCTCGTCCTGATACTTGAGAAGCTGGGCAAACTTGGGCCCGTTGGTATGGTTCTCGTAATCTGTCAGCAGAGCATTTTCGGCACGGCCCAGATTATGCCCGTAGATGACGGTATTTTTGGAGAGGGTGCTGCGGTTGCCGGATTTGCAGCGGAAATCGGCATAGTAGCAGCCGGCGTTATCGTTTTCGCCGTTGGCATTGCGGCGCAGGTAGTACTTGTTGTCATCATTGTAGTTGACCTTGACAACGACATCATTGATGGTGGTGTCGTCTATGTACAGCCAGCCGATGGTATCCTTGTTTTTCTGCTGCATTGCCAGCGTGTTTTCCAGCATGGTCTTTTGCAGCTCTTTCAGCTGTTCTTCCTTGGTAGGCTGATCGGGCTGATCGGGCTCGACGGGCGTGGTGGGATTGTTGGGATCGACCGGATCGACCGGATCAACAGGGTCCTTGCCGCAGGCGGCAAAGGCAAATACCATGCAAAGTGCCAGCAGCAGTGCCAGCAGGCGTGTTGTCAGTTTCATATTGTTCCTCGTACTCTTGATAAATTGCCCCCATTCGGGGGCTTTGCTCCGCACCATTTTACACCATGGCGGCAGCGCTTGTCAATGCGGGAACGCCGGAAAAGCCTGCTTCGGGAAAAAGTTTGAATTCTGTTTACAAATGGGGAAAAAATAACTATACTAAAAGCGGCGGCTTTGTCTGCCGAAATTCATATAAAACGGAGGAATAAAATATGCTGATCACAAAGGACATGGGCATTATGGAGATCGTACAGAAGTACCCTGCGACCGTAGAGGTGCTGCAGCGCTTCGGCATGGGCTGCATCGGCTGCGCCGCCGCACACTTTGAGAACATTGAGCAGGGCGCAACTGCCCACGGCATTGATGTGCCTGCCTTGATGGAGGCGCTGAACAAGGCAGCCGAGGGCTGAGGAGAAGCGTTACCGAGAGCCGACGCCCGCAGGGCGTTCCGTCCCCGTGGGGACGGAACCGGCGGCGCAGCCGCCGCAGCCGCCGCAGGGCGGCTGACCCTGCGGGCGTATCTATCACCCTGCACAGACCCCTGATAAAAATGTTTCACGTGAAACATTTGTTCTCGATAAAGACATGACAGAACAAGGAGGCACCCCATGCAGAAAGAACTGATCCATGCAGGCCCCCTGCTGAACGAGCAGGGCGAGCTGTGCGAAGCGGGCTATGCCCGTCGTCTTATCAAGCAGTATGACCGCCGGGCGATCAAGGCGGCGGCACACCGCATCAAGGAATGGGACTACTACCTCATCATGAACGGACGGTGGGGCGTGGCACTGACCATTGACGATAACAGCTACATGGGGCTTCTGGGTTTTTCACTCCTGGATTTTTCCCGCCCGTGGGAGCATACCTGCAATCTTATTTATCCGTTCCCGAACGGAAAGACGGCAATGCCGGCAACCAGTGCCGAGGGCGATGTGGCGGTGCGCCGGAAGAATGCCGACTTTTGCTTTAAGGTGCTGCCGGACGGCAGCCGGCGCCTGACGGCGTGGGCCAAGAACTTTATGGATAAAAAGCCGATCACGGCGGAATTTATCCTGACCGGGGAACCGGAGGATTCCATGGTGATCGTGACGCCCTTTGCAGAGGACAAAAAAGCCTTCTACTACAACCAGAAGATCAACTGCATGAAAGCTGCCGGTCGGGTGGAATTTGACGGGCAGGTAATCGAGTTTTCTCCGGAGGATACCTATGCGACCTTAGACTGGGGACGCGGCGTGTGGACCTACAAGAACACATGGTATTGGGGCAGCGGCAACGGCACCGTGGCGGGCAAGCCGTTTGGCTTTAATATCGGGTATGGCTTTGGCGATACCAGTGCCGCCAGCGAGAAAATGCTGTTCTACGATGGCACGGCGCACAAG
>USBC01000156.1 GCA_900552845.1 uncultured Oscillospiraceae bacterium
ACGGCGTGCCCAAGGTAATGACCCTGAAGGAGATGCTGGAGCAATATCTCAAGTTCCAGTTTGAGGTCATCACCCGCCGTACCGCCTACGACCTGAAAAAAGCCAAAGAGCGTGAGCACATTCTGGAGGGTTTGAAGCTGGTGGTGGATAAGACCGATGAGGTCATCTACATCATCCGCCACAGTAAGGACCAGAACGATTCCAAGCTGAACCTGATGGAACGCTTCGGCGTGACCGATCTGCAGGCTGCCGCCATTGTGGCCATGCGTTTGGGACAGCTTTCCGGCATGGAGCGCATTAAAATTGAGGATGAATTGGCTGGAATCCTGGAAAAGGTGAAAAACCTGGAGGAAATTCTCCGCACGCCTTCCATGGTCTATGATATCATCCGCACCGAGCTGACCGCCATCCGGGATAAGTTCGGCGATGACCGCCGCACCGCTATCGAAACGGTAAGCGGTGAAGTGGATATTGAAGACCTCATCCCCGAGCAGCAGTCGGTCATCACCCTTACCCACGGCGGCTACATCAAGCGCCAGCCTGTGGAGGTATACCGCACCCAGCGCCGCGGCGGCCGGGGCATTTCCGGCGTGGCCCGCAAGGATGAGGACTTTGTGGAGGATATGTTCATTACCTCCACCCACGACTATGTATTGTTCTTTACCAACCGCGGCAAGATGTACCGTATGAAGGGCTATGAGATCCCCGAAACGGGCAGAGCCGCCCGCGGCAGCCATGTGGTGAACCTGCTGCCCATTGAGAAGGACGAAAAAATCAGCGCCATGATACGGGTGGACGAGGTGGAAAACGACAGCTACCTGGTGATGGTCACAAGAAACGGTACCATCAAGCGCACGGCGCTTTCCGCCTACCGCAACGTCCGCAAGGGCGGTATTATCGCCATCAACCTGGAGGAGGGCGATGAGCTGGCATGGGTACGCAATACCACCGGCGAAGATGACCTGATCATTGCGACCCGACAGGGAATTGCGATCCGCTTTGCGGAAAGCGATGTCCGCCCGATGGGACGCACCGCCACCGGCGTGCGCGCCATTCGACTGGACGAGGGCGATGAGGTCATCGCCATGGCGACCTGTGAGGAGGGCGGCTACCTGCTGACCGTGACCGAAAGCGGCCAGGGACGGCGCACGCCGCTGGAGGAATACCGCACCCAGAACCGCGGCGGACACGGTGTACGAAACTATGACTGCGAGGGCAGAAATACCCTTGTTGCCGGAGTGCGTGTGGTTGGCGAGGAGGACGATGTGATCCTGATTGCCGATGACGGCATTATTATCCGGATCCCCTGCGAGCAGATTGCGGTACAAAGCCGGTACGGCGGCGGCGTTCACGCCATGAGACTGGAGGAGGGCAGCCGCGTGGTGGCGATGGCACGCGCCCCCCGTGACGAGGACGACGGCGAGGAGAACGATGAGACTGGCGAGACCGAACCGGAGCAGGACGAGGAGCAGGAGATCGCCGGCGGGGAGGAACCCCCTGCGGAGGAGTAAAAACCGGTCGGGATTTTGAAAGCGACAAACGAAAGAACCGTTAGTCTATTGCTGCTTTTACGACCGTTCAAAAAAAACCGATGATGACCCGCTAAAAGGAAACGACATGAAACAGTGCAGACCGAAAAACAGAATACTCCTGCGGGGGGCGGCGCTGGCGCTTGCCCTCTGCATGGTGCTTTCCCTTGCCGCCTGCGGAAAATCAAAAGTCTCCGGCAATATACGGGTGGATCTTTCCGGTCGGGTAAATACCCTTGACCCGCAGTTTTGCAGCACTGTGCCGGAGCGCTGCCTGCTGAAAAACTGCATGGAGGGACTATGGCGGCAGCTGCCGGACGGCACCCTGACCAAAGGCTGCGCCGAAAGCTATACCGTAAGCGAAAACGGTCTGCAGTACACCTTTATTCTGCGGGAGGGGCTGACATGGAGCGACGGCGAGGCGCTGACCGCCTCCGACTTTGTGTTTGCCTTCCGGCGGCTGCAGCAGATGACCGGTAAACCGGCGTGGACGGAATTTTCCGCTGTGCGGGGCTTTGAGGACGGCGGGACACTGGGTGTGACTGCACAGGACGACCGCACGGTAATGATTTCCTTAAGCCGCACCGAGCCGCTGCTGCTGGAAAAGCTGGCGGAGCCGGAGGCCTTCCCCTGCCGGGAGGATTACTATACCGGCACCCATGCCCGTTACGGAAATACCCTGCAAAACATGATTTATAACGGACCCTATATCGTGCGGAGCTGGGAAAACGGAGAGATCCGTTTGGCACCCAATAGCCGCTATACAGGGTTGACACCAGCTGAAAACTCCGGTGCGACCATCAAACTGGGACAGGATAATGCCACGGGACGATTTTTGGCGGGGCAGACCGATTGCTGCCGGGTGGACGCTACCACGCTGGGGCAGCTCTCCGGCGAGAACGCCAGCCTTTTGACCTTCCGTAACGGCACCATTTCTCTGCTGCTCAATCCAAAAGCAAAAGAGCTGGAGGAGACTGCCCTGCGGCAGGCCCTGTGCCACAGCTTCCGCTTGAACGATTATATCAATAGCGGCGACCTGCCGGAGAGCTATGAATATGCGGGGAGCATAATCCCCGCCGCGGCGCGGCTGATGGATAAAAGCTATACCGAGCTGACAGCGCAGGGCTTTGCGTTGGGCACCGTGACCTACCCAGACGGCAGCTCCTCCACAGATTTCCGGCGGAGCAACCAGTTGGGCATCTTCTATAATGCCCGCGCTGCCGCTGCTGCGATGGAGCAGGTGAAAAAGCTGCCCGACGGGCTGACGCTGCTGCTGCCGAAGGGCTCGGCACTGGAGGGCTTTTGCGGCTGGCTGCAAAAGCAGTGGCTGGATCATCTCGGTATTGTGGTGAACCTTGCCATAGTGGACGCCGATACCTACCGCAGCCGCCTTGCCAAAGGAGATTTTACGCTGGCGCTGTACAGCTACACCGCCGGTGACGAGCTGCATACGGTATTCCGTCACTACGGGACGGGTGGCGGCGCGCCGGTGCAGTGCGATGATCCCCACTACGGGGAATTGATCGACATGGCAAGCGCCGTGAGAGAAAGAAGCGAAGCGGCAAGACTGTTTGCCAATGCCGAAGCGATGCTGGCGGATCAGTTTATTGCGATGCCGCTGTTCTATACCGAAAGCTACTTTGCCATGGCAAAGGGCGTGAGCGGAATTCAAAGCTCCGCCGACGGCACCGAGCTGTTTTTTGCCACGGCAAAGCGGGAGGGTTAAGTGCAATGCTGCTGCAAAGACTGAATAAAAACGACCTGCCGGAGATCATAGCATTCAACCGGCGGTGCTTCTCCCCCGGCGACCGCTGGAGCGAAGAGGACTGGACGGAGCTGCTGGAGGACGAGCGGGCGCATTACTACGCGCTGCTGGAGAATGGGCAGATCGTGGGGAATATGTTTCTTTACGACTGGCAGGGGGAAAGGGATTTCCTGAAAATTATGAACCTTGGTGTTGCCCCTGATCGGCGGGGGCAGGGGCTGGCGTGCCGGCTGCTGGAAAAGGCGGCGGAGGAGCTGAAGGCTTCGACGCTGACGCGCTGCTGCGGTGAGACACGGGAGAGTAACCTTGCTATGCGGCGGGTGTTTGAGCGCTGCGGCTACCGGCTGAACAAAACGGAAGAAAGCTACTACGAAAACCCGACCGAAAGCGCCTGCAAGTATGTGCTGCGGCGGGAGGAGCTGGAGTAAAATCAAATAACGCCCCCCGGAGAAACTTCATTGAAGGTTATCCGGCGGCGCGTTTAAAGGAGGGGAGGGATTGCGGGGGGCCCGCACCGGCCCCGC
>USBC01000157.1 GCA_900552845.1 uncultured Oscillospiraceae bacterium
GTGTTGGGGGCGGTGGTGTGGGGTGCCACACGGTGCGCTCGGGGGGGCCCGCCCGGGGGCCCCCCCGGGGGGGGGGGGGGCCGCGGGGGGGGCGCCCCAAGCGAGGTCAAAGAAAAATTTGCGGAGAAGAAGCAGATAAACCGTTTTCCTTTACAGCAGCCCCTGACGCTTTAAAACGGGGCGAAGACGGCTTGCCAGCAGCGCAGCCAGCAGGATCTTGACCACATCACAGGGCAGGAACGGGACGACGCAGGCGGAAAAGCTGGCGAAGAAGGGGGTGCCGGAAAGAATGGAGTACCACAGGGTACCGAAGAAGTAGCAGACGGCGCAGCCTACGACCATCGCAACGCAAAGCTGCCAGAAGCGAGCACCCCATTTTTCTGCCAGCAGACCGGTGAAAAGGGCGGCAAAGATATAGCCGACGACATAGCCGCCGGTATTGCCGACGAGGTTGCCCAAGCCGCCGCGGAAGCCTGCCATAACAGGAACGCCGACTGCTGCCAGCAGCAGATAAACCAAAAGACTGAGTGCGCCGCGCCATGGGCCCAACAGCGCACCGGCAAGATAGACGGCAAACAGCGCCAGATTGATGGGAATGATCGGCAGCGGAATGGTGATCTGGCTGCAAACGGCAACCAGCGCCGTAAAGATAGCGCACATGGTCAGCGTTTTGGCGGAAAAACGGGAAGCGGGATGGGATTGGGTCTGTGTAGACATGGGGTACCTCCGGGGAATGATTTTGTTGGAATAAGGAAAGGATAACACTTGAGCGCCTAATTGTCAACCAAAAAAATAATAAAGTTGACAATTCGCAAAAAGAAAGGTCTCCCTCTGCAAGAAAGGGAGACGAAAGTCCTATAAAAATGCCCCCAGCGCCCACAATAAATACACATGCAGCGGATAAAACCAGTAGAAAAGCCAGCGCGGGGCATTGCCGCGCTCCCCGTTATACATGGAGAGCGGCACGGCGGCAAAGACCATCAGCCACTGGTAATAGGTGAACAGCAGCGTCACGGGAGAACCGTTCAGCAGCAGAATGGGGGTGAGGTACAACGCCAGTGTAGCAACCACATAGGCGGTAAGCTGCGTCTTTTTATCTCGCCGGAAAAAGTACAGCAGCACGCCGATCATGATGAATTCGATGCCGCCCTCGCAGGTATAGGGGCTGGGCAGCAGTGTACCGGTCAGCAGGGAGGCAACTTCGGCGGGGAGAACTGTCTCCAGCAGCGTGGGCAACACAAACGGTACGGTGACCGGAACAATGCCGATCCACTGTCGTTCCTGCACCAGCTTGAGACCCTGCAAAATGAGCAGCAGCAAAAAGAAGGTGGCGCAGATTCCGTTGGTGGGGGTCAGTCCATCGGGGCGGAAGCCCCCGGCAACCTGCCGCAGTAGAGTATTGGTGATACCCATGCCGACGGCAACGGCATAGACCCGCAGCAGGTATTTTTTATAGCAGCGGGTGTGGGTAAAGCCCTCCACCACAAAGAAAAGGAAGATGGGTGCGGCAAGGCGACCCACCCAGCGCAGCGGCTCCGGCAGGGATAGAAAGTACGCTGCATGATCCAGCAGCATGGTGGCAAGTGCCAGATATTTAAGGGCGGAGGCGGAAAGGGAGGGTTTCATGGCTTTGACTCCTTAACAGGGGAGAGTAAGGCAGGGCTGCGCCCAATCAAGTTCTGTGTACAAATTTGAGTAAGGCGCAGGGGCGAGATCGGACGGCGGGCAGACCGCCGGAGGCGGTCTCGGCGGCGCAGCCGCCGGTTCCGGCGTAGCCGGAACGCCCGCCGCACGACTTTTGTTCCTGCACAGAATTTATTTTTCCAACAACTTTTGCGCTACGGCATGGTCGGGGGTGGTCAGCATGGTGTAGTAGGTATCGTAGATGACCATACCGGGTCGTGCGCCACTCGGCTTTTTGATGTGCTTCACCAGTGTGTAGTCAATGGGGACGCGGCTACTTTCCCGTCCGCTGCTGTTGCAGGCGGCAAGCATGGCGGCCTCCTCTATAGTGCGGTCGGGCAGCTCATCCAGCGGGGTACCGTTGGTCAGCAGTACCACATGGCTACCGGGCTGCTTTTGGATATGGAACCATAAGTCGGAGCCGTGAGCGGTTTTCAGGGTAAGCTGGTCATTTTGCAGGTTATTGCGCCCGCATAGAATGGTATATCCGTCACTGGAGCGGTATCGCAGCGGGGGCAGGGTGCCGCCCCGCCGCTTTTGCAAGGGCTTTTGCCCCTTGGGGGTCTGTGCCTTCAAATAGCCCTGCTGCCGCAGTTCTTCGCGGATCTCCAGCAGCTCGCCCTCGGTCGTGGCACGGCGCAGTGCCTCCTCTACGGAGGCAATATAGGTAATTTCGTCCTCACATTCGGCGATGAGACGGCGCAGCACCGTTTCGGCATTGGCTGCCTTGCGGTATTCGGTGTAATATTTCTGCACATTGCGGCTGGGAGTCAGTCGTGCGTCCAGCGGAATGGTGACGGCGGTAGGCGGATCGGCGGTATAGTCCTCGCAGGAGAGGGCGGTCATGCCCTTTTGCAGTCGGTACAGGTTGGCAGAAAGCAGATCGCCATAGAGCCGAAGCTGATCCCGCATTCCGCTTTTCTCCAGCTCCTGCAGCCGGACGGCACGCTTGCGCAGCAGGCGCTCGTGGATAGAGGCGACCTGTCGGCGCAGCCCCTCGCCCGTCAGCTTTACCCCCTCGCTGCCGGTCTTCAACCGGTAGAATTCCTCCAGCAGTGCGCTGCAGGAGGGATAGGGAGTTCGGGTAGTATTTGTCCCTTCGTACTGGCTTTGCGGCAGAAAGGTGAAATCCGGCTTATCGCCGCCCAGCAGCAGCGGGGTGCCGCCCTGCGGCGCCAGCGCCGCTGCCCATTCGCCCAAAACGGCGGAGACGGTGACACGCTGTACGGGACTTAGTGCGCTGACAGGAGGATCGCCGAGGGCAATGCGGTGGGAAAGCTCCCGGCAGTTGAGGGGAGAAGCACCCTCCAGAACCGACAGCAGCGCTTTGGAAAGCGGCAGATCGGCGCCGGACAGCAGCCGGTCGGCAGCGTCCAGCGGAGAGGTCACGGTCAGGTCGAGCTTTTCCTGACGAGGCGGATAGCAATACTCCAGCCCGGAGAGCAGCGGTCGGCTTTCACTGGCGGCAAAGTCCACCCGATGAATGGCATCGATGACCTTGCCGTTTTCTCCCACCAGCACCAGATTGCCCTGTCTGCCCATCAGCTCGCAGATCAGACGGAACGAGGCACGGTCGCCCAGCTCGTTGGCGGCCTCAAAGTGCAGGGTCAGTATGCGGTCCAGCCCCTGCTGGGTGACACCGGTTAGACGCCCGCCGCTCAGATGCTTACGCAGCAGCAGACAGAACATGGGCGGAGTGGCAGGGTATTCGATGGGAATCGAGGAAAAGTGCAGACGCGGCGCAGCGCCCGCTAAAATGACAAGTCGCTGCACGGGTCCGCGGTTGTGCAGGTGCAGGACGATACAGTCACGGTTGGGCTGTCCGATTTTATCCACACGAGCGCCGATCATCGGCTCCAGCTCTTGTGCGATTTTGTGCAAAAAACCGCCGTCAAACGGCATGGGATCCACTTCCCTTCGGGTCAATATCAAATGAGGGTAGGCGTAGGGGGGCAGATGAGGCGCAGCCCGCCCGCCTGCGGCGGGCAAGCGAACTTCGTTCGCTTCGACGGCGCAAAGCGCCGTCGGGGGCGCGCCCCCCGTACGGCCCCCGCGCCCCGCCCCGAGGGACGTCCCCCCTCAAACCCACCCAGGACGGTGTTCCCCGGAGCCCGTTTTGCCCCAACGGCG
>USBC01000158.1 GCA_900552845.1 uncultured Oscillospiraceae bacterium
TGTTCGACTTTTTTGATGTATTCGCCCAGCCCGCTTTTTAGTGTTTCAAAGTCCTGCGCCGCTTTGTAAAGATGGTATTGATTCAGGTCCGTAAATTTGAAAACATCCTCGGACAGATCAAAGTAATATCCCAAGAACAAAACCAGATTGCGCATGAGCTGCTTGTTGTGAAAAATCGACTTTTCCAGCATATCAAAAATAATCTGCTGGGAAGAAAAATTGATCTCAGGCGGTTCTGCCGAAAACTGTTTCACAATATCATACGCAAACGCATGAAAGGTACAGATCTTCGCCGGAATACCAAGTCCCTTATTGATTCGATCACGCAGTTCTCCAATCGCCTTGTTCGTATAGGAGATCACAATGATCTCTCCCGGATCTATACTCTTCTTCTCAACCAGATACTTGACCTTTGCAGCCATCGTTGTGGTTTTTCCCGCACCTGCACCAGCTACCAACAGGCAGTAGTCATCATCGGTAATTACTGCACGGCGCTGTTCTTCATCCAACTGAATATTAGGGTCAATCTGTTTTAGAATATTGTCAAAATAGTTTTTATCCCGCTCCAGCGCGCGGTCCACATATGTGGTATTATGCGCCGTAATATCTCCATCCAAAGATTGCATCTGGCGCAAAAAGCGGCGCAGCAAATCGATATCAACTCGTATTGCCGCAGCGTTATTGCAGACATATTGAAAAATAAGCTTATTGGTTAGGCTCTCGTTGTATTTTCCATATGTATCCCGCAGCCTCTGCGCATCTCTGTGCGAAATATAGTGTTCTGCTGAAAACAACTGGGCGTGGTCTCGTTCGAAAGAAATCAAGACGTTTTGCAGATTTTTGTAATCCAGTCCCGCCTCTTTCATGTGCGGAGTATTCTTACTCAAAGAGGAAAAGTATGATGCTGGCAGCCCGCAGTGAGGGCATTTTTCAGCTCTGTCGGAAATTGAATTTCCACACTCCGGGCAACGAATTAAGGCCATATCTGTGTCCTCCTTGTGGCATCGCAAAGTAAACTATGCGTCAAATCCAAGCTTTTTCAGTCTTCCTCGTACCGCCGATGCGCTGCGCTTTAGGGTAATGGCGATCTCACTCACCGGTACGGACTTCTTATATAGGTCAATGAGGCAGTCATCATGATCTTTCGTCCATGGAGCGCCTTGCATCTCTGTCTGCATATTCTCTGCTGTGAGAATTGCATCCAGATTGTCTATGATAAAATGCTGCGCGGCATTGTTGTAAACGACAACCTGATAGGGTCCGTTGCTGCTCGTTCGTTCTTCCACGGAAATGCCGGTTTCTTCGCCAATTTTCGTTGGCCTTTTCGCGCGCTTTCCGTCTGGTGTGAGCGCCCATTCCATCATTCCAATTTCCGTGAGCCATGTGAGAATTCCTGAATAGGTAAGTTTTTGCATAGTGTCATTATCAGCCAGAGCGTTTATCCGCTTGGCAATTTCGCTGGCCGGAATAGGCACCTCAGAATAGACAAACTGGCTTCTTTTCTCAATGGGGATTTCAAGAGGAAGCTTTTTAGGTTTCTTATTCACAGCTGTCTTCGTCCCGCCATTTTCAATTACCTGCCGCAGTACGTCAGATACGAAGAAAAAGCAACGTGATAACCGGACATTGTTGATAAGATCATCGTCTGGTGCCATGGTGCCATCGATGGGATTGATGCCGTTTGCCAGCTTGTCCATATACATTTTTGCCCGTTCTATTTTTTCAAGTTCAGTCATACGCTCCTCCTTATCCCACTACCAACTTATTTGTCTTCTTCAAAAACTTCGCCGGGATCGGGCGGTCCAGCTGCCAGGTGATATTCATCGGCCTGCTGCCTGTGTGCTTCACATAATTTGCCGTGCCCAGATAGGTGTACGCCTCCGCGCTGCCGGTTATGCGGTCCGCCTTAAACTCACGGACAAACAGCAGCACCCTGCTGCCGTGCTCCTTATGGTGGATATAGCGCTGCCCGGTGGGTGAATTCTTTGCCGTGGTACTCTGACTCTGCCAATGGAACAGGCTCTCATTGATGGAATAGTCGTTATACATGGTGGTGGGCGAATAATCCTTGTCCGCCTTGTTGAGCGTCACAAAGAACACGTCGAGCTGCTTCTCCGGCAGCCACTTTACGCCCTCTCGCACGGTGGATGGCTTCATGAAATCCAGCGCCACCAAAAGCTGATCGCGGGTGTAGGTGCAGTGCAGATCCAACGGGCAGTCAAAGCCCAGCTCCACCGGCTCGTCAATGAAGTCGATCTGCTCAAAGCGGTAGCGCAGCAGCGCCAAAAGCTCATTGAGCAGGACGGTGCTATCGGAAAGGGCATAGAGGTTACTAAGCACCTCTTCGTCGTCCCAGTCCTCCGCGGCCTTGCCCCAAACGGTGACATAGAACATCTGCATCATCCGCTTTTCCGCATCCGGAAGCGCCGAAAAATCAACGTTATCGAGGCGCGGAAAGACATTCAGCAGGAACGAGATCCAGCGGCGGGAGTCGATTACGGCAAGCCGTGCAAACGCCTTGGTCAATGTCTCCTCCTGTGGTTCCGTGAAATTCCCGATCACGTCCGCCATGGCGCAAATGCGGGAGAAGGAGGAAAACTTGTAGATCGCCCGTGGGTCAAGATGGTAGTAATCCAAGAAATTTTTGAGCGTCAGCTCCAGCCCGCTGTCCTCCGCAAAGGAGGCCGCGCGAGCCACCAACCCAGCCGTATTGCCATAGGACGCGCGGATATTCTCCAAAATGTATTTGGCCGCCTTCTTCTCCAGCTGGATATAGCAGCCCTTGGGGACGGACACAAAGCCGTCCTTGATCTCCCGGCTCACGCTGCGGGTGGCATTGGATAGCAGCGCTGCGAATTTATCCTCGAAATTATACTTTCTGCTTGCCTGCCCGATGAAGTCCAGCACAGTCAGGCATTCCTTATCCTCGGCCAGACGCAAACCACGCCCCAGCTGCTGCAGGAAGATGGTCAGCGACTCGGTAAGGCGCAGGAACAGGACGGTGTTCACCTCCGGAATATCCACGCCTTCATTGTAGATATCCACGACGAAGATGAACCGCACCTCGCCCGTCATCAGGCGATGCTTGGCGGTCCTTCTTTCCTCATCGGTGGATTTTCCGGTCAGGAACATGGAGGGGATATGGTGGTCATTAAAGTACCGGCACATGAATTCCGCATGCTCCACCGAAACGCAGAATCCCAGCCCCTTCACATCATCAATATCGGTCACATATTTCAGCAGCGATGTCACCACATGGTCGGCACGGCGGTTGGCGATGGCGCCGCTGATGGTATAGACGCGGGACAGCTCTCCCCTATCATAGCCGCCGGCGCTCCATTTCAGCGTGTCCAGGTCCACCGTATCGGTGACGCCGAAATACTGGAACGGGCAGAGCAGCTTGCGGTCAATGGCCTCCGGCAGACGGATCTCCACCGCAATGCGGTTGCCGAAATAGGGCAGGATACTCTTGCCGTCCATACGCTCCGGGGTAGCGGTCAGACCCAGCAATATCTTCGGCTGATAGTAGGTTAAGAGCTTCTGGTAGGTCGGTGCCGCCGCATGGTGGAACTCGTCCACGATGATATAGTCGTAAAAATCGGCGGTCGTCTTTTCCGTGAAGCTCTGGGAATTGAAGGTCTGAATGGAGTGAAACTGGTTATCGTTGCTCTCCGGCTTTTAGCTGCCCACAAACTTCTCGC